>NZ_AQHJ01000026.1 GCF_014925405.1 Pseudoalteromonas ulvae UL12 | reverse complement strand
TTAGAATACCGGCCTGTCACGCCGGGGGTCGCGGGTTCGAGTCCCGTCCACTCCGCCAAATACTTACATCGCCGAAAGGCACTTTATTGAGTTATATTCCTTTGTGGAGTGGTAGTTCAGTTGGTTAGAATACCGGCCTGTCACGCCGGGGGTCGCGGGTTCGAGTCCCGTCCACTCCGCCAACAGAATATAATTTAATAAGTTGAATAACGCATTATGCGGAGTGGTAGTTCAGTTGGTTAGAATACCGGCCTGTCACGCCGGGGGTCGCGGGTTCGAGTCCCGTCCACTCCGCCAACATGCAATATTCAACAGATTTACTTACAGCGGAGTGGTAGTTCAGTTGGTTAGAATACCGGCCTGTCACGCCGGGGGTCGCGGGTTCGAGTCCCGTCCACTCCGCCAACAAGTAAATAGCATTAATATCTCTGCGGAGTGGTAGTTCAGTTGGTTAGAATACCGGCCTGTCACGCCGGGGGTCGCGGGTTCGAGTCCCGTCCACTCCGCCAACAGATATTAAGCATCAAGTTATATACCACTGCGGAGTGGTAGTTCAGTTGGTTAGAATACCGGCCTGTCACGCCGGGGGTCGCGGGTTCGAGTCCCGTCCACTCCGCCACTTGATTTATCAAGTCTCTCAGATTTATCCTAAAATCCTAAAATCCTAAAATCCTAAAATCCTAAAATCCTAAAATCCTAAAATCCTAAAATCCTAAAATCCTAAAATCCTAAAATCCTAAAATCCTAAAATCCTAAAATCCTAAAATCCTAAAATCCTAAAATCCTAAAATCCTAAAATCCTAAAATCCTAAAATCCTAAAATCCTAAAATCCTAAAATCCTAAAATCCTAAAATCCTAAAATCCTAAAATCCTAAAATCCTAAAATCCTAAAATCCTAAAATCCTAAAATCCTAAAATCCTAAAATCCTAAAATCCTAAAATCCTAAAATCCTAAAATCCTAAAATCCTAAAATCCTAAAATCCTAAAATCCTAAAATCCTAAAATCCTAAAATCCTAAAATCCTAAAATCCTAAAATCCTAAAATCCTAAAATCCTAAAATCCTAAAATCCTAAAATCCTAAAATCCTAAAATCCTAAAATCCTAAAATCCTAAAATCCTAAAATCCTAAAATCCTAAAATCCTAAAATCCTAAAATCCTAAAATCCTAAAATCCTAAAATCCTAAAATCCTAAAATCCTAAAATCCTAAAATCCTAAAATCCTAAAATCCTAAAATCCTAAAATCCTAAAATTTCATGACGTAACTATTCAGTTAATGTCCTCATTTGGGTGCTTGAAAGTGTTCAATGATTATTGAAATGGTGTAGGTTTCGTTGATTGGTTGATATCATGACGAAAAACTTAATCGGTGTATTATGTTAGCCATAACAGGTTTAAATCATCATTTTAATAATAAACCCCTGTTTCAAAACTATTCTGTGTGTCTTGCATCGACGAGGACATGCTTAGTTGCAGCCAATGGGCGAGGGAAGACCACTTTATTTGCCATTATTGCAGGGCTAATTAAGGCTCAATCTGGCAGTCTTGAGCTTTTTGGCCAACAACTAAAAAATGCAAATCAACAGGTGGCTTTGGCGTCGGATAAAATTCAATTCCCTGAGTTTCTGACTGCAAAGCAAGTCATAGAGCTGGTGTGTGCCTGCTGGCAATTGCCTTGGCCTGTAGCGCTTATTACAGGGCTGTCTTTTGATATTCAATTAAATACTCAGGTTGGCGATTTATCTTCGGGCAGTTTAAAAAAATTACAATTGATCACAGCATTAGCTCGTGATGTCCCTTTAACCTTGTTAGATGAGCCTAGTGCTGCCTTGGATGAAACAAGCCTGCAATTTTTATTAACCTTACTGACGAAGAGAAAAGGTCAGGTGATCATTACTTGCCATGAACCCGACCCCTTTGTAGGCATTGGATTTGAATTACAGGCTCTTGATAATGTTTAGCGCGTTTTATCGTTATCGTAGCCAAGCCTTTCGATATGAAATCAGTCTGTTATCGCAGCAATTAAAGCAATTGTTAGGCTTTTTATTTATGCTGTTGGCCAGTGCACTGCCTGGCATTGTTTTGCTGATTTTTATGAGTTTAGGCAAAGTCATTAAAGCGCAAGGAGGCGAGGTCGTCCAAGCATGGGTGGCGTGGTGTTTTTTGGCAGGTCAAACGCTTTATTTTTATGCGCTTAATCATGCACTATTAAATACAAAACAGCGTAGTTTTCAACGCAGTTTAGCCCAAAACTCTTGGTGGTTATGGCTCGCTGATGCACGTAATTTACTACTGTCACATGTATTTATTTGGTGTTCGCTGTTTGTATTATTGTCGATGAACGCCGCACAAATTAAGCAAAACAGCCCGTTTATTCTCTTTATTGTTTTACAGCTCTTACTTGGTTTTTTATCTTTGTATCGGATGCAACAAAGTGTGATTTTCTGTTTCCTCGCTGCGATATCGAGTGTGTATTGGTCTGAATTAAGCTTATTCGCTATTATGGTGAGTTGGTGCTTTATCACGCTGTTATGTCTGTTTATACCACCTATTAGTTGGCAAAGTCGCTTTTCAGTCACAGATCAAAGACGGCTATGGCTGAGCTTTTATCTTCATCATTATCAGATATTGCTTTGGCGTATGGCGTGTATTCTGGTGATTTTTTCTGCGATGTGTGTGTTGGCGACTGAACGAGCTGATATGATTTATTTGGCGGGTTATTTCTCTGGCTTTTTAACCTTGCTGTTATTACTTACACTGCATATTGAGGTCAAGAAGATAGCCAAAGACTACGAGTTATTTTTGCTTTCACTTAATCAAGCTTGGCCATTTAAACGCATGCGCTTATTGAGTAGTGTCGTTGGCTGTACTTTACTGACTATCGCTATATTTGTTGTGTTTGGTCAGGGTTATCTTGCCATCATTTTATGGTGGATCAGTATCATGTGTTTATATTTTGCAGAAAAAAAACCAGAGCACATCGCTCTGGTTTGGGGAATATATCTGGTTGGAGGCTTATTTATTTAAGCCGCTTTACTCTTTTTACTGCTGCGTGCTGCACCAGCTTTAAGATCTTCAGGATCAAAGTCATCAACATCAATGACTTGTAATCGAGCGACTTCTGCCTTAATCAGCATGTCAGCTTCTTTTTCATTGATCACATTTAGTTCAAGACCCATTGCTGCGACTTTATCTAAAGCAAAGAATGGCAGTTTTTGACCTTTAGCTAAGCAGATTTTATCAAAGATAGGCTCAACAGCTAAAATATCCTTTAGTGTCTGTTCCTGACGTCCGATTAAGTTATTCGGTTCATTAGTGAGATAAATATGATTGGCTAGGCGATCACGTGTTGCACTTGGAACTTGTAATAAGTGTGCAACTTTATGTTCTAATGTATCCGTTGGTTTGCGAACGGGACGGCCCCAAGGGAATAAAATAACCTTTAACAATGCACGTAACGGTGCAAAAGGCATGTTATTAATTAAGTCCGCCAATGCGCGTTGGCAGTGATAGAGATGCTCTTGACAGCTCCACTGTACCAGTGCGAAGTCTTCTTTTTTGCGACCTTCATCGTTATAACGCTTAAGTGTTGCTGAGACTAAATAAAGATAACTGAGTAAATCACCTAAACGAGCAGATATCCGCTCTTTACGTTTTAATGAGCCACCAAATACCGCCATACAAATGTCTGACATAAGTGCTAACGAAGCACTAAAGCGAGACGCTGTTTGGTAAAACTCAGCGGTTTCATCTTTAAACGGTGTTTTTGCAAATTTAGCGCCGGTTAATCCTAACCAGAATGTGCGGACAAAGCTTGAGATGGTGTAACCGATATGACCCATTAATGCGGTATCGAAGGCACGTAGGGCCTCTTCTTTATCTTCAATAGAACATGATGCAAGCTCATCTAATACAAACGGATGGCAACGGATTGCACCTTGACCATAAATGATCATGTTACGGGTGAGGATATTGGCCCCTTCTACAGTAATTGCAATAGGCGCACCTTGATAACCGCGACCAAGATAATTGTTTGGCCCAAGCATGATCCCTTTACCACCATGAATGTCCATAGCATGCATAGTTGAATCACGCATTTGCTCAGTCAAGTGATACTTAATAATTGCAGAGACAACCGAAGGTTTCTCACCTAAATCGACAGCACCAGTTGACATGCTCACAGCGGCATCAGAGCTATACGCATAACCGGCTAATTTAGCCAAAGACTCTTCAACACCTTCCATTTGGCCAATCGGTAAACGGAACTGGCGACGAATACGACTATACGAGCCACTCGCTAGTGCAATTGCTTTTACACCACCGGCTGAATTAGATGGCAGAGTGATCGCACGACCAACAGAAAGACATTCAACCAACATTCTCCAACCTTGGCCGGCCATTTTTGGACCACCAATGATGTAGTCGATAGGCACAAATACATTCTCACCTTTGGTTGGACCATTTTGAAATGGCACATTGAGTGGGAAGTGACGACGGCCAATCTCAACTCCAGGCGTATCCGTAGGGATAAGGGCGCACGTGATCCCAGGCTCTTTATTGTTTCCAAGCAAGCCATCAGGGTCGCGCAGTTTAAACGCTAAGCCTAGTACTGTCGCAACAGGAGCAAGGGTGATATAACGCTTGTTCCATGTTAAATTCAAACCGAGTACTTCTTCACCTTGCCACATTCCTTTGCAGACCACACCATAGTCAGGAATGCTACTCGCGTCAGAGCCTGCTTCAGGAGAGGTAAGGGCAAAACAAGGGATTTCTAGTCCACTGGCTAAGCGAGGTAAGTAATGATCTTTTTGCTCTTTCGTTCCATAGTGCTGTAATAGCTCACCTGGACCTAACGAGTTAGGAACACCGACGATTGATGAAAGTAGGGTTGATTTACTGGTCAGCTTTTGTAACACACATGATTGTGCAAATGCTGAAAACTCAAGACCACCGTATTCTTTTTTGATGATCATGGCAAAAAACTTATTGTCTTTTAAATATTGCCAAACATCTTGTGGTAAATCGGTTAGTTCATGAGTCGCTTCCCAGTCATCGAGCATGCTACACACAGTCTCAACTGGACCATCCATAAACGCTTGCTCTTCAGTGTTCAAACGAGGAACTGGGTATTTGTGGAGTTTATTCCAATCAGGATCACCACAAAATAAATCCGCTTCCCACCAAGTTGTTCCGGCATCGATAGCAGATTTTTCTGTTTCACTCATGGTTGGCGTCACTTTTTTAAATGCCGCAAAAATAGGTTTTATAATGTATTGCTGGCGTAAACTTGTTACAGACAGCGGAAGTACAATTGCCAAAAATATCAACCAACTGAACGTTGAAAATGCACCGAGGATACTGCCTATCAACATAAACGCGATACTTATACCTACACAAGTATGCCAGTTTGCACGGTGATAACTGGCGATTGCTAAAAATGTTAGCAAGCTGGCTACCAAGATAATTGTCATGTTTATTTTCCTTATTAGAGGTCTGACCACTACTGTGTAAGAGTAGCGTGTTGTGAAATTGGTTGCAAGTAGTGAAATTTATAATAATTCATAGTGCTGAAATTGCTATTTTTAATGGCTTGAGTAAACTGCCAATAAGTTCGAGTTGTATGAGTTTTGTTTTATGTGTGAGTTACTTGGCATGTCTGCAAATGTGCCGACAGATATATGTTTCAGTTTTTCTGGCTTATTAGAGCGTGGCGGTAATACAGGCCCGCATCGTGATGGCTGGGGGATTACTTTTTATGAAGGCAAAGGCTGTCGTACTTTTAAAGACCCACTACCCAGTTGTGAGTCAGAAATAGCCAAGTTAGTCAGGGCCTACCCAATCAAAAGCTGCTCTGTGATCAGTCACATTCGTCAAGGCAATCGAGGGCGTACGTGTCTTGAGAACACTCATCCCTTTACACGAGAGTTATGGGGTAAAGAAATAACCTATGCTCATAATGGCCAACTTTCTAACTATCAAGACTTAAAACCCGAGTTTTATCGGCCGGTTGGCAACACAGACTCTGAACTTGCGTTTTGTTGGTTGCTTGATAAAGTGCGAGAAAAATACCCAAATAAACCAAACAGCATGCTGACGGTTTTTCGATATATCGCTAAGTTAGCCCATACACTCAGAGAAAAAGGGGTGTTTAATATGTTATTAACCGATGGCGTGTATGTTTTAGCATATTGTACGAATAACTTGCATTGGATCACTCGTCGAGCGCCGTTTGGAAAAGCGACGTTAATTGATGCTGATTTGATTGTCGACTTTCAAAAAGAAACGACTCCCAATGACATTGTCACCGTAATCGCCACTCGTCCGCTTACGAACGATGAGCAATGGCATCAAATGGCACCTGGTGAGTCAGTGATTTTTAAGCTGGGTGAAATTCAATAAGAAAACGTCTCCAGAGGAGACGTTTATAAGTTGATGATTACTGTTTGGGGTTAAATGATTTCAGTTGAACATCGAACTGTTCAACATTTTTTTCACCTTTCCACATTCTTACCAATAAATAGTCCATTTCAGGGCAGAGCCAAGCGATGGCTTGGCGTTTGTCATTATCGTAAACGCGTTCGATTTTAATCGCTTCGACATTGCCAATCGGTAATGTGATGGTTTCTTTGCCGAGCACCTTAAATTTATAATGACGAACATTGCCTTTTTTATCGACTAGCTCGTAATCAAACTCTTCTTTACCTTGCTTGAGTTCTTGGCGCATCTGTACTTGATATGAGATCCCATCTTGCCAATGATCATCCCATTCAATTTTAAGGGGGAACTTCTCTTGATTGCTGATCACTTGTTTTTTATCGGTATCAAAAAACAGTTGATAGTCTTTGTCCCGGCCTGTGCCTTCACGGAGCATGCGATAATTGATAGGGGTGATTTGACCTTCTAAATAAGAGAATACTGATGACTCGGTACGTTTATCAGAAAAAACCATCCAGCTAATATCGCTTTTATAACGAATTTCGTAGTGGCCATCATCACGTTGTGTAAGTGTGCGAGTTGCACTGCCGTAACGCTCGCCTTTACGTAATACATCGTATTCAGCAGAATATTGGCTTAATTGAGTTGCAAAAGAGGGGGAAATAATCAAAGCGCTCAACAGTAGAGAAAGAGCACTTTGATTGTTTTTAATTGTATTGCGCGCCTTCAGAAGGAAGTTCTTTGTTATCAAGAACAGCATAATGTGCTTCCATAGTTAGTCGTTGTTCACTGAACCACTTGACCACCAAAGGATAAATAATATGCTCTTGTTGATGAACGCGTTGCGCGAGTGTATCGGCTGTATCATTTGGAAGGATATCAACTTTGGCTTGTACTATGACAGGACCGCCATCTAATTCTTCTGTCACAAAATGCACACTTACACCGTGAACGCTGTCACCTGCATCAATCGCTCTTTGATGGGTATTCAGACCTTGATACTTAGGCAACAAAGAAGGATGAATGTTCAACATTTTTCCTTTAAATTTTTGCACTAAGCTTGGGGTTAGAATACGCATAAAACCAGCTAATACAACCAAATCTGGTGTAAAACTCTCAATTTTATTCATCAAAGCGGCATCATATGCATCCCGAGACTCAAATTCTTTATGATCAAGAGTCACGGTTGTGATGCCTGCTTTTTCTGCACGTTCCAGACCCAACACATTGGGTCTGTTACTGATCACAGCGCAAATATCGGCTTGGATATCACCCGCTTGAACCGCGTCGATGATGGCTTGTAAATTCGAGCCACTGCCCGAAATTAACACCACAATCCGAGTGCGGTTCATTTATTTAGCGCTCGTGATTTCAACTTGCTCTTCGCCAGCGGCTGCATCTTGGATTTCACCAATATGCCATGCATTTTCGCCAGCAGCTTTGAGGATGTCTAAGCTCTTCTCAACATCTGCAGCCGGAACAACGATGATCATACCGACACCACAGTTAAATGTGCGATACATTTCGTGAGTTTCGATGTTACCGTTTTCTTGTAACCAGTTGAAAACAGCAGGCCATTGCCAGCTATCGCCCTTGATAACAGCTTTTGCTGATTCAGGAAGTACACGCGGGATATTTTCCCAGAAGCCACCACCTGTGATGTGTGACAATGCGTGCGCATCAACTTGCTTTAGAAGCTCTAAGACGGGTTTAACATAAATACGAGTTGGCGTTAATAGGTGTTCACCTAGCGTTTTACCTTCAAACTCGGCATTAGTATCAGCGCCTGAAACTTCAAGTACTTTACGCACTAATGAGTAGCCATTCGAGTGAGGGCCACTAGATGCTAACGCAATGATTTGATCGCCCGCTGCGACTTTTGTACCGTCGATAATTTTTGATTTTTCAACAACACCAACACAGAAACCAGCCATGTCATAGTCTTCGCCTTCGTACATACCTGGCATTTCAGCAGTTTCACCACCGATTAATGCACAGTTTGAAAGCTCACAACCTGCGCCAATACCTGTCACAACATCTGCAGCAGTATCGACATCAAGTTTGCCCGTCGCATAATAATCAAGGAAAAACAGTGGTTCTGCACCTTGAACGATGAGGTCGTTGACACACATAGCAACAAGATCAATACCGACGGTATCGTGCTTTTTAAGGTCAATTGCAAGACGAAGTTTAGTACCAACACCATCAGTGCCGGCTACGAGTACGGGTTCTTTATAACCAGTTGGTAATTGACAAAGCGCGCCAAAACCACCAATTCCGCCCATAACTTCAGGACGTCTGGTTTTTTTTACAACGCCTTTAATGCGTTCAACCAGTGCGTTGCCTGCATCGATATCGACACCGGCGTCTTTATAACTTAGAGACTGTTTTTGTTCGCTCACAGAATTTCCTTAACAGTTGCATGTGGGTTGCATAGAAAACTGGCGCATTTTACATGAAATTCGCGGGTGCGGCTAGGACTAAACGGGAGGTAATCGGGGAATTTCCCTCAATCGGGTTGGCTTTTAATAAATGTGTCATAAAACGAAAAAGGTCATACCAGCGTATGACCTTATAACTGCACCAAGAAACCCTATTTTACTTAAACAGTTGCAATAAAAATTGCACGCAGTGGCGCGGGATACCCTTCGATGGTTTTAGTTGGATCGAGAGGATCAAGGAAATCACTTAAAGACTCAGTGGGCATCCATGATGTTTTACGTTGCTCGTCTAGTGAAGTGACATCTTTATTCACTACTTTGATATCTTTAAAGCCAACGCGTTCCATCCATAATTTAAGTGCATCACAGCTTGGGATATACCAAACATTACGCATTTTCGCATAACGGTCAGTAGGCATCAGAACGGCTTGTTCATCCCCTTCGATGACCAATGTTTCTAGGACTAACTCACCTCCTGGTTTGAGCTGGGCTTTAAGCTGAGCTAAGAAATCAATGGGCGAGCGACGATGATATAATACGCCCATAGAAAACACGGTATCAAAGGCTTTTAATTCTGGTAAGGCCTCGACTCCTAAGGGGAGTAAATGGACATTTGGATCAGGGTTATAGTGCTTGATTGCTTGGAATTGACATAAAAACAAGTCAGAAGGGTCAATACCAACAACAAATTTTGCCCCTGCGCCGCGCATGCGCCATAAATGGTAACCTGAACCACAGCCGATATCGAGTACCGTTTTATCCTGTAAAGGGGAGATATGCTCAACTAATCGATCCCATTTCCAATCGCTGCGCCATTCGGTATCAATTTCAACACCATGAAGTGTAAACGGCCCTTTTCTCCACGGCATTAAGCCTTTGAGTAGATGTACCATTTGCTTTTTTTGGCCATCAGAGAGCTCATCTTCGAAACCAAATTCGACTTTAGAAGTAATATTGATATGCGAAGTGGTGGATACGGGCAAATTTTTCAGTGCTTTTTGCCATTTAGGTAAATCACCGTGAGCGGCTTCTTTTTGCCAATGAGCTAATTGAGCAGGCAAGGTTTCTAGCCAAGCACTCAGCTGCGTTTCGGCAATTTGGCCGTAAAATTGATTAAACCAATTGTTCATATTGTCTCTTCTATTTAATCGCGATCATTGAGCAAAAGTTAAAGCATTGATACCACACTTGCGTTTGGCTAAAGCCTATTGATTGCAAACGGGTGAGATGTTGTTCCAGTGATTCTGGTCGCATCACGTTTTCGATAGCGGTGCGTTTTTGACTAATTTCTAATTCAGAATAGCCATTTGCTCGTTTAAAATCATGGTGCAAATCAATTAGTAATGAATCAGCTTGTTCGTCATTACCACGGAATTTTTCACTTAAAAGTAAAACGCCACCGGGCTTTAAACCTTGATATATGTTGCTCAGCAACGCTTGACGTTTTTCAAGAGGAATGAATTGTAAGGTAAAATTAAGTGCCACCACCGATGCATTTTCAATATTTGATTGCGTGATATCACCTAAGCGGATATCAACCGGGACCTGCGAGCGAAAGCCACTTAAATGGAGTTTACATCGTTCTACCATTGCAGCGGAATTATCAATTCCGATGATGGCGCAGTTCTCTTTATCAATATTACGGCGCATCGATAAGGTGACCGCACCTAATGAACAACCTAAGTCATACAAATTTGAGTTGTTTTGTGCAAATTGGCCGGCTAATTTACCCATTGTGCTGACAATGGTCGCGTATCCTGGCACTGAACGCTGGATCATATCAGGGAAAACTTCAACCACTTTGGCATCAAAAGTAAAATCTTCTACAGCCTGCGTGGTGGCATAAATGTTGTCTTTATTGCTCACGCTATTGTACCTATACATCAATAATTGGCGTATTTTACGCATTTTCATCGCATTCGTCAGTGTTAAATTGTCATGACGTTAAGTTCGGCAAAAATATTTATCACTTCTATACTAAGGATAAGTCTTTCTAAGAGTGAAAAAAATGACGAAAAATAAAGTAATTAGCACAGAAGCAATCTTATCGACATTATGTAATTCCGTGACGGAAGTTTTATCATCAGCCAGTGGCAATGAAATTGGTTACTCAGCAATGGTGCAAAAAATAACACGAACCTGTATGCGCCCAGATATTGGCTGTTTTGTGTTGTTTGATGGAGGATTTACCGGGTTGGTGATTACTAACTTTACATCACAAGCTGCGATGGAGATTTATGGTGATTATATGCGCAATATGGGAATGCCAGAATCTGAAATCGCCCATAGCCATTTATCGGATGATGTCTCTAATGTTATGGGAGAGCTCATGAATCAGATTGTAGGTGATTTTACTGGGAAAGTACGTTCGCAATTACACACCTCTATTACTCAAAATCAGCCAAAAATGATGGCGATTAATAAACAAGTACAAATCTCCGTTGATACCAATATGGATCGTCCTCAAGCACGGCGAGTGACGTTTACAACAGGCAATCAAAATATTTTTTATCTTGAACTGGCGATGGATAAAACCGAGTTCATTAAACTGCATGATTTTGACATCGTAGAAGATGAAGATCCCGATACCATTATTGCAGCAACAAAAAAACAGCAAGAAAGTAAATCTGCTAAAGCGGCTGAGCCAACAGATCTCGATGATGATTTTATGGCTGATTTAGGACTGTAAATATCGATGTTTTGGGCGCAGGATGCGCCTTACTTTTCATATAACCCTTCAAAAAACTCACATTGGTAGATAAACAAACGTAAATCAAGCTCCAGTTGATGATATTCAGGCAGCATATGCTCACATAAATTATAAAATGCTTTGTTATGATCTTTTTCTTTAAAGTGGGCTAATTCATGCACCACTAAAACTTTTAATAACGGCTCAGGTGCATTTTTTAGCTGCATTGCGATGGCTATTTCATGGCTACTTTTGAGTTTACCGCCATGATTTTTACTGCTGAAGGTGTGGGTTCCTAAGGCATTTTTGACCAGATCTTTTTGTTTTTTATACAGTGCTTTATTAATCACAGGTGTATTTTTTAAATAGCGCTGCTTTAGCTCATTTGTATAGTGAAACAATGCTTTATCAGAAATAATCTGATGGGGGCTTGGGTACTTATTTAACAAATAATGCTTTAGCTTTCCTTGTGTGATCAGTTGACTAACTTGCTGCTGAATAGCCGGTGGATAACCTAAAAAGTACTGCTTTTCACTCATTCATTTTGCCCCTTATTAAAATGAAAGTTTACCAAATCTAGTCTCAAAAGTAGCGCTAAAAAAGACTGTTTTGCTGCATTTGTTTTTCGGCCGGAAAAGGCTCCAAAACAGGGTGAGATTGCTGCAGATCGCGCATAAATTGTCTGGCCAGTAAGGGGGAATCGTGATTGTCAGCGGTATGAAAAAAAACATACGGTGACTTACCTTCATCGAGCCAGAGTTTAATTTTGCTCAACCAAGGGCGATAAAAAGCACGATTATTTTCCAGTTCACTGCAGCCGACAAAGCGGATAATCGGAGTGTTGGCCGTACTAATGACATGCAGTGGCACTCGGGGCTTCTTTTGCTGTGCATCAATAATCGCGGCGGTTGTGGCGGCTTCATTAAATAGCGGGCGAGTGTCCATCATCACACGATCAACGTTATGCTGCATAAGCAATTGATTGAGGTATTTTTCATTATCATCTTTTTTGAAAAAATCTAAGTGCCGGACTTCCACACTGAGTTGCAACTGCTCAGGTACTTGCTGCAAAAAATTTTCGAGCAAAGGCAAATGATAAGGAGAAAACTGACTGGGCAGTTGTAGCATGACACTGCCAATTTGTGCAAATAACGGGCTGAATAAGTGACACCATTTCGCAAAATCTGCGTCAATATGCTGCAAGGCCGACTCATGAGAAATTCGCTTTGGCACTTTAAAGGTAAAACGAAAATCAGGGCCAACGGCATCGAGCCAGCGGGTTAAGGTTTCAGGGCTAGGATCAGCATAAAAACTTGTATTCCCCTCAACGGAATTAAATATTTGGCTGTATTGATGCAGCATGTCGGCATTTTTACAATCAGCACTGAAAAATCGACCTCGCCAGTGTGCCGAGCCCCATTGTGGACAGCCTAGATAAAGCATAACAATTTACTCACAGAACAAATAAATGGAAATAATAACAAAGGCGTCACTGCTAGGCGATGAATCTGTCCCTTGGCTATCAAAAAACCGCAGTGATTAAAAATAATTGGTGAGATTGTACATCCCGTGATGACATTAACTGTGATTTTTATATAATTGGCGATTAATTTGTTAAATGAATCGAGTTTCCTCGCCAAAAATTTAGGCTTGAGGTGACATACACAGGATAAATATGCGCTCTATATATTGCGGACAGCTAAATAATACACATGTAGAACAAACGGTTGAGCTTTGTGGTTGGATCAACAAACGCCGCGACTTAGGTGGCCTTATTTTTATCGATTTACGTGACCGTGAAGGGTTAGTCCAAGTTGTGTTTGACCCTGAAGTTGCGGGCTTAATGGATATTGCCAATCAATTACGTAATGAATTTTGTGTCAAAGTAACTGGTATTGTGCGCGCACGTCCACAAAGCCAAATCAATAGCGATATGGCCACAGGTGAAGTTGAAATTTTAGGCCAAGGACTTGAAATTATTAATCGTTCTGAGCCGTTACCACTTGATTTCAATCAGCAAAACTCTGAGGAAATGCGTTTAAAATATCGCTATTTAGACCTACGTCGTTTAGAAATGAGTGATCGCATTAAGCTTCGTGCAAAAGCAAGTAGTTTTGTGCGTCGTTTCTTAGATGAACAGGGCTTTTTAGATATTGAAACGCCGGTATTAACAAAAGCCACGCCAGAAGGCGCACGCGATTACCTTGTGCCAAGCCGTGTTCATAAAGGCAGTTTTTACGCATTACCGCAATCACCGCAGTTATTTAAGCAATTGTTGATGATGTCTGGTTTTGATCGCTACTACCAAATTGTTAAATGTTTCCGCGATGAAGATTTACGCGCTGATCGCCAACCTGAATTTACTCAGATAGATATTGAAACCTCGTTCATGACATCAAATCAAGTGCGTGAGGTAACAGAAAAACTCGTCCGTGATATGTGGCAATCGTTACTTGAAGTCGATCTTGGCGACTTCCCTGTGATGCCGTATGCAGAAGCGATGACTCGTTTTGGTTCAGACAAACCTGATTTACGTAATCCAATGGAACTGATAGACGTTGCTGACTTAATGAAAGACGTTGAATTTAATGTCTTTTCAGGCCCAGCAAATGACGAGAAAGGGCGTGTTGCTGTTTTAACAGTTCCGGGTGGAGCTGTGCTTTCGCGCAAACAACTTGATGATTACACTAAGTTTATCGGCATCTATGGTGCAAAAGGCTTAGCTTGGATGAAAATCAACGATCCGGCACAAGGTGCTGAAGGTGTGCAATCACCTGTTGCTAAATTTCTATCAGTAGAGATTATCGAACAGCTGCTTGTACGCACACAAGCCAAAGCCGGTGACATCATTTTATTCGGCGCAGATAAGAAAAATGTTGTGAACGAAGCAATGGGAGCCTTGCGTTTGAAGATAGGTTTAGACCTTGAATTAACCGATTTAAATGCGTGGGCGCCACTTTGGGTTGTTGATTTCCCAATGTTTGAAGAAGATGACGAAGGCACATTACATGCTGTTCACCATCCATTTACGGCACCAAAAGGGATTTCAGCCGCTGAATTAGAAGCCGCCCCAGCCGGTGCGATTTCAGATGCCTATGACATGGTGCTCAATGGTTATGAAGTCGGTGGTGGTTCGGTTCGTATTTATAATGGTGATATGCAAGAAGCAGCATTTCGTATTTTAGGTATTGATGCGAAAGAACAACAAGATAAGTTTGGCTTCTTACTGGATGCTCTAAAATATGGTACGCCGCCACATGCTGGATTAGCATTTGGATTAGATCGCCTTGTGATGTTGTTATGTGGCACTGAGAATATCCGCGATGTCATTGCATTCCCTAAAACAACACAAGCCAGTTGTTTATTAACGAATGCACCAAGCAAAGCGAATCCAGACTCGTTAACTGAGCTGGCCATTGCAGTGAAAGAAAAAGAGTAAAAATACTCATTGCTAAAAGCGGCCAATGGCCGCTTTTTTTATCACTATAAAAACTCAGTAAACTTAAAATGCACTGGTAATTTATACAGTTGTCAGGCATGATGGCAACATAAAATCACAATGCTATGAGGCACTGTTTGGCCATTATATTAGGGATCGATCCCGGTTCTCGTTTAACTGGTTATGGTCTAGTTGAGTTTCAAGGCGCAAAATATACGTATGTTGCCAGTGGTTGTATTCGTTTAGGTGAAAAACCTTTAGCAGAACGACTCAAGATGATTTTTTTGGGTGTGAGCCAAATTATCGAGCAATACCAGCCTGATACATTTGCAATTGAACAAGTGTTTATGGCTCATAATCCTGATTCAGCGTTAAAATTAGGCCAGGCTCGTGGGGCTGCAATTGTCGCTGCAACCATGAGTGATTTGATGGTTAGCGAATATTCAGCACGGCAAGTAAAGCAAGCGGTTGTGGGTAACGGTGGTGCGGATAAAAAACAAGTGCAGCATATGGTTAAAACTTTGCTTGCTTTGCCTAGTATGCCACAAGCTGATGCCGCCGATGCGCTGGCAATCGCGATGTGTCATGGCCACTCGGAACAAAATTTAATAAAACTTGCCGGAAAAGCGAAAAAAACAGTACGTGGCAGATTAAGGTAACACAATAATGATTGGACGATTAAGCGGGCTACTAATTGAAAAACAGCCACCGCAAATTCTACTTGATGTAAACGGTGTAGGGTATGAAATCAGTTTACCTATGACGTGTTTTTATCACTTACCCAAAGAAGGTGAACAAGCAACCTTATATACCCACTTTGTTGTACGTGAGGATGCGCAGTTATTATTTGGCTTCAACCATAAGTCCGAACGAGCGTTGTTTCGTGAGCTGTTAAAAGCCAATGGGGTCGGGCCTAAACTCGGTTTGGCTATTTTATCAGGCATGTCTGCAGAGCAATTTGTGCAATGTGTACTTAATGAAGATGCCACAACCTTAGTGAAATTACCGGGTGTTGGTAAAAAAACAGCTGAGCGACTTGTCCTTGAAATGAAAGATCGTCTTAAAGATTGGGGCATGGATCTTTTCAGTGACTCGAGTAAAGAGCTGGTGCTAGAAATGCAATCAACCCCAGCAAGTCAAGATAATGCACAGGATGATGCCATTGCAGCTCTGGTTGCCTTAGGGTATAAACAAGCTCAAGCAGAAAAGACTGTCAAAGCGTTGCGTGCACCGGGCAAAACCTCAGAGGTTCTGATCCGCGAAGCATTGAAATCGATGCTGTAAACTGAACAAGAGAATCCCATGATAGAAGCTGATCGTTTAATTGCTCCCAGTGAATTAGCCAATGAAGATACCATTGATAGGGCGATACGCCCTAAAATGTTGGCGGACTACACCGGTCAACCTCATGTAAAAGGTCAAATGGAGATTTTTATTCAAGCAGCTAATTCTCGGGAAGAGGCGCTTGATCACTTGTTAATATTTGGCCCTCCAGGATTAGGTAAAACCACCTTAGCCAACATTGTTGCCAATGAGTTAGGTGTGAGCATTAAAACGACTTCAGGTCCTGTGCTCGAAAAAGCGGGCGATTTAGCCGCGATGTTGACAAACTTAGAGCCTCATGATGTGTTGTTTATTGATGAAATCCATCGGCTCAGCCCTCACATTGAAGAAATACTGTATCCAGCCATGGAAGATTATCAATTGGATATCATGATTGGTGAAGGCCCAGCTGCACGGTCAATTAAACTCGACTTACCGCCTTTTACCCTGATTGGTGCAACAACGCGTGCTGGTTCACTCACATCGCCTCTTCGTGATCGTTTTGGTATTGTCCAGCGTTTAGAGTTTTACTCAGTGGCTGATTTATCCAGTATTGTTAAACGCTCTGCTCAATATTTGAATTTAAAAATGGATGAAGAAGGCGCTATAGAGATCGCAAAGCGATCACGTGGGACACCGCGTATT
Organism: Pseudoalteromonas ulvae UL12; assembly: GCF_014925405.1. Taxonomy (NCBI): domain Bacteria; kingdom Pseudomonadati; phylum Pseudomonadota; class Gammaproteobacteria; order Alteromonadales; family Pseudoalteromonadaceae; genus Pseudoalteromonas; species Pseudoalteromonas ulvae. The sequence continues at coordinate 143,035 of NZ_AQHJ01000026.1, read as the reverse complement.
GCTAACCGGTTATTGCGTCGTGTCCGTGATTATGCACAAGTAAAAGCCGATGGTGATGTCAATCAAGAAGTCGCGAGCTTGGCACTTGACATGGTTGATGTAGACAAGCACGGTTTTGATTTTATGGATCGTAAATATCTCTTAGCAATTATCGAAAAGTTTATGGGTGGTCCCGTTGGGCTTGATAACATTGCCGCAGCAATCGGGGAAGAGCGCGAGACAATAGAGGATGTACTCGAGCCTTATTTAATCCAACAGGGCTTTATTCAGCGAACACCACGTGGGCGCATTGTATCTGATCGTGCTTTCGCCCACTTTGGTTTATCAAAATCAGAGTAATATTATCAAACAGTGAAAAGAGTCGTTTTTAACGGCTTTTTTTTATGCAAAAATGATAGGCAAAAAAAAGCCCGCATAATAATGCGGGCAAAACAACAAGTTGAAGGAAGTATCCAGGGAACATTAAATGTCTGACGTTTAATGTAGAGTAAAATGAAAAATCAGAATCACTTTACTAGTAACTGTTTAAGAACAAGTGTTCGTTCAGTACAAGGCGGATAATACAGATGGTCGTGACCGTAATCAAACTAGAAAAATTTAATTTTGACATTAGTTTTTTTTATGTGAGTGTTTTTTTATTTTGTTTATTGTTGATTAATATTTAATCACTTCGCTTCAATGGTGCTGATTTTTATAGATAAATCTTATTATAAAAAGCCACAGCCTAATTAGATTTAGTATTGTGAATAATCGATAAGGCTGTGGTTTTGGTCGCTTATTCATTTAATGTGCATAAAGTTCGTGTTTTATGATGTTTTTCTAAATATTTATGATAACTTAAATCGATAACAAAAAAGTCACTGTAATTTCAGTCAAAAAAGCGTCATTCGTCTTGTAAGCCATTGTCAGCACCTCATTCGCTAGTTACACTAGAGCGCACAAAAAGGCTGGCGAATTTAATTCATTCCTGTTGAACTTTATCGCATTCATTATAACTAAGTAGCCAATTAACAAAGAAAACTACACATATTTGGAGAATAAAGTAGTGGGATCAGAAATGTCATTTATCGATTTAATTTTAAAGGCCAGTTTTTTAGTTCAGTTAGTGATGTTGATGTTAGTGGCGATGTCAGTGATTTCGTGGACCATGATTTTCCAGCGCCATAAAGCATTGAAGCATGCCCAAATTCAAGCAAAAAAGTTTGAAGATAAATTCTGGTCAGGCACTGACTTAAGCAAAATTTACACTGAACTTTCTGCTCGTGCGCAAACTCCTGATGGGTTGGAGTCTTTATTCTGTTCTGGATTCAAAGAGTTTGCCCGTTTATCTAAAAGCAATCTGACAGCTGCTGGGACAATAATGGACGGTACTCACCGAGCAATGCGAGTTGCACTATCACGTGAAATCGAAAAATTAGAGTCGAGTCTGTCTTTTTTAGCGACTGTTGGCTCAATTAGCCCCTATATCGGATTATTTGGGACTGTTTGGGGGATCATGAATGCCTTTATTGCACTTGGCCAAGTCAAGCAAGCAACATTACAAATGGTGGCACCTGGTATCGCTGAAGCACTTATCGCAACCGCCATTGGTTTATTTGCAGCAATCCCAGCTGTTATTGCGTACAACCGTTTTGCTCATAAAGTAGAAAAACTTGAATCAAGCTACGGAAATTTTATGGAAGAGTTCTCAAATATCTTACACCGTCAAGCTGTTGCGCAAAATGAGGCGAAAGCGTAATGTACCACCGTAAAAAACGCCGCCCAGTGTCGGAAATTAACGTCGTACCATATATTGATGTGATGCTAGTTTTGTTGATTATTTTTATGGCGACAGCCCCTTTGATTACACATGGTGTTAAAGTTGAATTACCAAAAATGGAGCAGTCAGAGCTTGTAGAGAGCGATGGCTCGCCACCGATTGTGGTTTCTATCAATGCACAAGGTCAGTATTTTGCCAGTATTGGGATTGACCCTGAAACTCCGATGGATGCCATCGATATTGCGGCGCAAGTCAAACTTGCGTTGGATAAAGATCCAAAAACACCTGTAATGCTCAAAGGTGATGGCCGAGTATCGTATCAAGAAGTTTTATTATTAATGGATTTTTTGAAAAAAGCAGGTGTGCCGTCTGTGGGCTTAATGACTGAATCATTCGAGGAGTAAACGTGGTTTTTAAAGAAGTACTCCCATCACTCGCAAAATCTTCTGTGTTGCATGTGGCTATTGTCGTGGTCTTAGTATTAAGTGCGAGTTTCCCTGCACCTGAGCCTCGTGTTTTAGAGGTGCAATTAAATTCACCTGTAACTCCTGATAATAAGCAAGCTGTTGAAGCAATTTCAGTTGATCAGCAAGCGGTTGCAAAACGCATTGAAGAGTTAAAAAATAAAGATGCAGAACAAAAACGTCAAGAGCAAAAGCGGATCAGCGATCTTGAAAAGCGTGCGAGTGATGCAAAAAAACAACGCGAAGCGGAAGCGCGTCGCATTAAAAAGCTTGAGCAACAGCGTAAGCAAAAAGAGTTAGAAAAGCAAAAAGCCGACAAAGCAGCGGCTGATGCGAAGAAAAAACAACAATCTGAACAACGTAAAGCTAAAGAAGCCGAGGAAGCAAAAAAACAATCTGAGCAGGCGGCTAAAAATGCCCTCGCTGAGCGTAGAAAGCAAGAAGAAGCGCTGAAAAAAGCTGAGGCTGAACGCGTAGCGAAAGAACAAGCAGCCAAAGCAGAAGCTGAGCGAAAACGGTTACAAGCGCAGCAAGAGCAAATGATGCAAGAGCAATTGGCACAAGAGCAGGCTGCACGTAATCGAGCGCGCCAACAGCAAGTATTAACTGAAGTTGAAAAGTACCAAGCAATGATCCAAGCGCGTATTCAGCAAAATTTATTGCAAGATGAGAAAATGAAAGGCAAACAGTGTAAGGTCAATATCCGTCTTGCATCATCAGGATTTGTCACGAAAGTTGAGTCGCTTGGTGGTGATAAATTGGTTTGCGAAGCGGTCATTCGCGCTATTCGCATGGCTGACACGTTACCCGTTTCAAAAGATAAAGATGTATTTGAGCAGCTTAAAAATATTAATTTAACATTTAAACCTGAGCTATAAGAGGTCGTATGTTTAACCGTTTAAAGAATGTCGCAGTTTTTGCGTTACTGTTTTCAAGTTTACAGGCGTTTGCCGCACTTGAAATTTTCATTACTGAAGGTGTTAATTCCGCAAGGCCGATTGGTGTTGTGCCTTTTAAGTACATTGGTACTGGAGAAATGCCAAGCCGTATCTCTGAGGTGGTTGCCGCGGATTTACGCAGAAGTGGAAAATTTAATCCTATCGCTGCTATTAATATGCCCCAGCGTCCATCAAAAGATAGTGAAGTGGATTATGGTGCTTGGGCTGCCGAAGGGATTGAAGCGGTCGTTGTTGGTACGGTTGAGCAACAAAGTGGCGATCGTTATTTGATTAGTTATGAGTTAATTGATGTGTTGCGCGGTCAATTAACCGGTGGTCAAACACAAATGTTAACTAACGGAAAGTTAGTGAATAACCAAGATCATGTGTTAGATGCACGTCAAACTGTCATTACAGGAGATAGCTTTCGTCGTTATGGTCATCGAATCAGTGATGTTGTTTATGAGTCATTGACCGGTGAGCGTGGTGCGTTTTTAACTAAAGTTGCCTATGTGATTGTCCGAGATGACGAACCAATGCCTTATCAATTAGTTGTCGCTGATTATGATGGTTACAATGAACAAGTATTATTGCGCTCAAAAGAGCCTCTTATGTCGCCAGATTGGTCACCAGATGGTACGAAGTTAGCGTATGTGACCTTTGAAAATCGTCAAAGCCAAATTTATATCCAAGATATTTATACTGGTAAACGTGAGCGTCTTACTTCTCACCGTGGTATCAATGGAGCCCCGAGATTTTCGCCTGATGGCAAAAAATTAGCGTTAGTTTTGTCTAAAGATAAAGGCGGAGCGACTGAAGTTTATGTGATGGATCTCAAAACTCGTCAAGAGAGACGCGTTACTCGCCATCGTAGCATTGACACAGAACCTAGTTGGCACCCAAACAGTCAGGAAATTGTTTTTACATCCGAAAGGGGTGGTAATGCTCAGATTTATAGCGTAAATTTAGCTACTGGAAAAACGCGTAGGTTGACTTTTAATGGTGATATGAACCTTGCAGGTTCAATAACGCCTGATGGAAAAGACCTAATTATGGTAAATCGTACTCAGGGTCGTTACCATATTGCGAAAAAAGAACTCAAGACAGGCGATTTTCAAGTACTCACGCGAACTCGACTGGATGAATCACCGAGCATAGCACCAAATGGCTCGATGATAATTTATAGTACTTTACACGATAATAAGCAGGTCCTGGCTCTTGTTTCAATGGATGGACGTTTTAAAGCGCGTCTTCCTGTTGCAAACGGACAGGTTAAAGCACCAGCTTGGTCGCCATTTTTATAATAATAGGTACTGGTTTCATTTTTAATAAAGGAATCTAACTCAATGCAACTTAATAAAATTTTAAAAGGTCTGCTAATTGCAGTGCCAGTAATGACATTAGCAGCGTGTAGCTCATCATCAAATGTTGATGAAGGTGCTGTACAGCAAGAGCAAACAAATCAAGTCGAACAAACAGAAAATGTTCAAGTTGAAACAATTGCGCGTGAGAAAACAGCTGAAGAGAAATTACGTGAAAAATATGAAGCGCTTCGTCAAGAGCAAATCATTTACTTCGATTTTGACAAAGCAACAGTGAGTGGTCAGTATGCTGAGTTACTTCAAGCTCATGCTGATTTCTTAGTAAATAACTCATCAGTTAAAGTACTGATCGAAGGTCATGCCGATGAGCGTGGCACACCAGAGTACAATATTGCGCTTGGTGAGCGTCGTGGTGACGCGGTTGCAACTTACCTACAAAGTTTAGGTGTGTCAGCAAGCCAAATTTCAGTTGTTAGTTACGGTGAAGAAAAACCACTCGTTAAATCTCGCACAGAAGATGCATTCGCTAAAAACCGTCGTGCGGTTTTAGTTTACTAATAGATAAGAAAGCGATGATGAAGCCAAAAATTATTTTGGCGGCTATTCTTTTGAGCGGGAGCACCCAAGTTTGGGCTGCTCCCGCTCCTGTTTCTGATATTGCAAATAGTCCAAGCGATATTGAAACACGCTTAGCCGCTCTGGAAAACATGATTAAATCACGCAACTTATTACAAGTTGAGTTACAACAACAATTTCAAATCTTGCAAGATGAAGTGAACCAGTTACGTGGCACTACTGAAGAGCAAGGCTATAAAATAGAGAAAATGCTACAGCGTCAGCGTGAGCTGTATCAAGAGATTGAAGAACGGGTCTCTAGTGCATACAGTCAGCCGACTAGTGTCTCACCAGAGGCAGTGGATAGCGCAGCATCACCCATTAGTAGTAATTTGTCTGAAAATGATGCGTATGACCGTGCCGTTCAGATGATCATGCAAGATAAACGCTATGAGCAAGCGATTCCGCAGTTCCAAGCATTTCTGGGTCAATACCCAGATTCAGTGTATGTGCCCAATGCGCATTATTGGTTAGGCCAATTATTATCAATGAAAAGTGATGACGATACGGCTAAAACTCATTTTGCCGCTGTTGTTGAACAGTTCCCTAATTCAAATAAGCGCCCAGATGCGATGTTGAAGCTGGCAACTGTCCATCAAAAGCAAAATAACATTCCTGAAGCGAAAAAAATTCTGCAAAGTTTAATCGAACAATACCCTGATTCAACGGCAGCAAAACTCGCAATTGATCGGATAGCAAAACTGTAAAAAGCAATTTTAGACTGCTTTTTAGTTAAAGCGGTCTAAAATTAGTCAACCAAGTGTAAAAACTAAAGAAAAATGGATTTTTAGGTTGCACTCAATATTTAAATAAGTATTATAAGCGCCCGCAGCCGCTAGTTAGTTACCTAACGAATGACTGTGTCAGTTTAAGGCTTAATAAACTTAAATTTAAATAGAAACAGTCGAGCGGGTCATTAGCTCAGTTGGTAGAGCAGTGGACTTTTAATCCATTGGTCGATGGTTCAAGTCCATCATGACCCACCACGTTTTTAGTTACGTATTTAACTAAGCAACCGAACGCTTTCATCGGGATATAAATAGAAACAGTCGAGCGGGTCATTAGCTCAGTTGGTAGAGCAGTGGACTTTTAATCCATTGGTCGATGGTTCAAGTCCATCATGACCCACCACGTTTTTAGTTACGTATTTAACTAAGCAACCGAACGCTTTCATCGGGATATAAATAGAAACAGTCGAGCGGGTCATTAGCTCAGTTGGTAGAGCAGTGGACTTTTAATCCATTGGTCGATGGTTCAAGTCCATCATGACCCACCACGTTTTTAGTTACGTATTTAACTAAGCAACCGAACGCTTTCATCGGGATATAAATAGAAACAGTCGAGCGGGTCATTAGCTCAGTTGGTAGAGCAGTGGACTTTTAATCCATTGGTCGATGGTTCAAGTCCATCATGACCCACCACGTTTTTAGTTACGTATTTAACTAAGCAACCGAACGCTTTCATCGGGATATAAATAGAAACAGTCGAGCGGGTCATTAGCTCAGTTGGTAGAGCAGTGGACTTTTAATCCATTGGTCGATGGTTCAAGTCCATCATGACCCACCACGTTTTTAGTTACGTATTTAACTAAGCAACCGAACGCTTTCATCGGGATATAAATAGAAACAGTCGAGCGGGTCATTAGCTCAGTTGGTAGAGCAGTGGACTTTTAATCCATTGGTCGATGGTTCAAGTCCATCATGACCCACCACGTTTTTAGTTACGTATTTAACTAAGCAACCGAACGCTTTCATCGGGATATAAATAGAAACAGTCGAGCGGGTCATTAGCTCAGTTGGTAGAGCAGTGGACTTTTAATCCATTGGTCGATGGTTCAAGTCCATCATGACCCACCACGTTTTTAGTTACGTATTTAACTAAGCAACCGAACGCTTTCATCGGGATATAAATAGAAACAGTCGAGCGGGTCATTAGCTCAGTTGGTAGAGCAGTGGACTTTTAATCCATTGGTCGATGGTTCAAGTCCATCATGACCCACCACGTTTTTAGTTACGTATTTAACTAAGAAACCGAGTGCTTTCATCGGGATATAAATAGAAACAATCGAGCGGGTCATTAGCTCAGTTGGTAGAGCAGTGGACTTTTAATCCATTGGTCGATGGTTCAAGTCCATCATGACCCACCACGTTTTTAGTTACGTATTTAACTAAGCAACCGAACGCTTTCATCGGGATATAAATAGAAACAATCGAGCGGGTCATTAGCTCAGTTGGTAGAGCAGTGGACTTTTAATCCATTGGTCGATGGTTCAAGTCCATCATGACCCACCACGTTTTTAGTTACGTATTTAACTAAGCAGCCGAACGCTTTCATCGGGATATAAATAGAAACAGTCGAGCGGGTCATTAGCTCAGTTGGTAGAGCAGTGGACTTTTAATCCATTGGTCGATGGTTCAAGTCCATCATGACCCACCACGTTTTTAGTTACGTACTTAACTAAGCAGCCGAACGCTTTCATCGGGATATAAACAGAAACAATCGAGCGGGTCATTAGCTCAGTTGGTAGAGCAGTGGACTTTTAATCCATTGGTCGATGGTTCAAGTCCATCATGACCCACCACGTTTTTAGTTACGTATTTAACTAAGCAGCCGAACGCTTTCATCGGGATATAAATAGAAACAATCGAGCGGGTCATTAGCTCAGTTGGTAGAGCAGTGGACTTTTAATCCATTGGTCGATGGTTCAAGTCCATCATGACCCACCACGTTTTTAGTTACGTATTTAACTAAGCAGCCGAACGCTTTCATCGGGATATAAATAGAAACAATCGAGCGGGTCATTAGCTCAGTTGGTAGAGCAGTGGACTTTTAATCCATTGGTCGATGGTTCAAGTCCATCATGACCCACCACGTTTTTAGTTACGTATTTAACTAAGCAGCCGAACGCTTTCATCGGGATATAAATAGAAACAATCGAGCGGGTCATTAGCTCAGTTGGTAGAGCAGTGGACTTTTAATCCATTGGTCGATGGTTCAAGTCCATCATGACCCACCACGTTTTTAGTTACGTATTTAACTAAGCAGCCGAACGCTTTCATCGGGATATAAATAGAAACAATCGAGCGGGTCATTAGCTCAGTTGGTAGAGCAGTGGACTTTTAATCCATTGGTCGATGGTTCAAGTCCATCATGACCCACCACTCCTAAATAGCTTCTATTTGATTTTCAATCATTATTCATACTTTTGCCACAATACTGTCTTTTACACTCAGTTTTACGTATAATTCGCAGCAATTTTTAATGTGGACTTTGTGGTCGAGAAAATGAGTCTAGCTGAACAGATTATGCCTGAGGATTATATTTTTCCTCCTAAACCAATGCCTTTAAATGAAGATGAAAAAGCGGCTTATAAAGCGCGTATCAAGCAATTACTGATAGATAAAAATGCAGTACTTGTTGCTCATTACTATACCGATCCTGAAATTCAAGCCTTAGCTGAAGAAACCGGTGGTTGCGTAGCAGACTCACTTGAAATGGCACGCTTTGGTAGCAAGCACCCTGCTAAAACAATTGTTGTGGCCGGTGTGCGCTTTATGGGTGAAACAGCCAAAATACTCACTCCTGAAAAAACAGTTGTGATGCCAACACTTGAAGCAACTTGCTCACTTGATGTGGGATGTCCAATCGAAGAGTTTTCCGCTTTTTGTGATCAACACCCAGACCGTAAAGTGGTGGTGTATGCCAATACGTCAACTGCCGTTAAAGCGCGTGCAGATTGGATCGTGACGTCAAGCTGCGCCCTCGAAATAGTGGAGCATTTGGATGAACTAGGTGAGAAAATCATTTGGGGACCTGACAAACATTTAGGTGCCTATATCCAAAAAAATACGGGCGCTGACATGATCATGTGGAATGGCGCATGCATTGTTCATGATGAATTCAAAACCAAAGCGCTCAAAGATATGAAAGCGCTTCATCCAGATGCGGGTGTGCTCGTTCATCCTGAGTCACCGCAAGAGATTGTTGATTTAGCCGATGCAGTCGGCTCAACAAGCCAGCTAATAAAAGCCGCGCAAACAATGGATAACCAAAAGTTCATCGTGGCCACTGATCGCGGTATTTTTTATAAAATGCAGCAACTATGCCCAGATAAAGAGTTCTTTGCTGCTCCTACCGCTGGTGAAGGCGCAACGTGTAAAACATGTGCGCATTGTCCTTGGATGGCGATGAATGGCCTCAAAGCGATTGAAGAAGCATTAACACAGCCGCAAGGCCGAGAAGTGTTTGTTGATATGGACTTACGTGAAGGGGCACTACGTTCGCTCAATCGCATGTTAGATTTTGCAGCCACTATCACCTTAGCTAAAAATGGCTAAAATAGTCTAAGCGTCTAATTAATCATCAGTTAAACGCCAATTGGCAGAAAAGCCTTGCAGCGTTTAACACGATTGAATACTATACGCAGCGCATTGGCGCTCAATGCAGTAAAGTGTTTCTTTACAACATACTGAATAAATAATATCAGTGTAAGCGAGGTGAGGTGTCCGAGTGGCCGAAGGAGCACGCCTGGAAAGTGTGTATACGGAAACGTATCGAGGGTTCGAATCCCTCCCTCACCGCCATTATTTGAAAAAAGCGACGTCAGTCGCTTTTTTTGTGCCTGCTGTTTACCTATTTGTGCTCGTTAAGATATAAAATGGCTTCCGCTGCAGGCATGGGTTTGGCAACTAAGAAGCCTTGTCCGTAATCACAGTTGGTTTGCTTCAGCACATCTAATTGGCTTTGTTGCTCTATTCCCTCTGCAACCACATCCAGTTCGAGCGATACTGCCAATGTCAGTATTGCTTCGACTAATGGATTGTTTTTGCCATCTTTTAAATTATCGATAAAGCTTTTATCAATCTTGAGTACGTGGATCGGGAGTTGGTGTAAATAACCCAATGCCGAATAACCAGTGCCAAAATCATCCAAACAGAGTTTGACTTGATGTGGTGCTAACCCTTCGATAATTTTTGTTGCTAAGCTTAAATTTGCGATTAAGCCTGACTCGGTGATCTCGATACATAAACTACCGGGTTTAAGTTGATAACTTTGATACAAATTATCAATAAAACTCACAAAATCGAGATTAGCAAAATGCCGTGAAGAAACATTAACAGTGATCCTAAACGGAGTCTTTATCGTCTTTTGCCAGCACTGCAACTGTTTGGCAGCTTGTTCGAGGAGGTGTAAGTCCAGCTGCATAATCAAACCGCTATCTTCAGCAACAGGTATAAAACTATCAGGAGTGACAAAACCTTTATCTGGGTGATGCCAGCGCACGAGCGCTTCAAACGCTGCTACACTGCCATCGGCGATTCGAAAAATGGGCTGATAGTAGAGCTCAAATTCGTTGTGTTGAATGGCGCGTTGGATATCGGTTTCGAGCAATGCTGCGCCTTTGAGTTTTTGCCGCATCGATTCACTAAAAAATTGTACTTGACCTCGGCCTAATGACTTAGCTTCGTACATCGCCGCATCAGCGCGCTGTAAAATTTTGTACGCGACATCAGTTTCATGGCACGCAAATGCAACGCCGATACTGGTTGAACCTTGTAGCAAATTACCATCAATCTCGATGGGATCTTCAAGCGCTTTTTGAATGCGTTTCACTAAGCTTTCAACTTCATGGGTTGATTGAATATCTTCAACTAAAATAGCGAATTCATCACCCCCTAATCGGGCTAAGGTATCTATTTGTCGGATACAGCTTTGAATAATGGCGCATATTTCGATTAAAAATTTATCACCCACTTGGTGACCAAGGGTATCATTGATTATCTTGAATCGATCAAAGTCTAAGTAAAGTAATGCGTGCATACTGTGATTAGACTGCCTTGAAAACCGACTAATCGCTTGATTAAACCGATCGATTAATAAAGCACGATTAGCCAGGCCAGTTAATTCATCATGCATCACTTTGTGCTCTAAGCTTTGTCGGGCGAGCTCTCGGTTAATAGCTAAGCTAATTTGTCGACTAATGTAGGTGAGAATATCTAAATCGTGCTGGGTATATTGATATTGCTCATCATAACTTTGTACCACCACAATGCCGTTGTAGGCATTGTTGACTTCAAATGGCACCCCAAGCCACGAGTGGGGCAATCCGCCAACCAGTTCGAAATGCCCTTGCTCAATATGAGAGAGGTAATCCGCTTGATTGAGCAACATGGAACGATTGGATTTGATCAAATACACAGAGGCCGTGTTGCTAAATTGCTTAGTATTGAAGCGTTTTTGTGCAGTATTGCGCACGCCTGCTTCAACAATATAAGGAATTTCTAAAATACCGGTTTTTTTCTCATATAGGGCAATAAACAAGTTTTGTGCATTAATGAGCGACTTAACGATGTGGTGCAAGTCTTGATAAAAAAGATCAACGTCTGCAGATTCGTATGTGAGGCTGGCTATTTGTAGCATGCCTTTTTCGAGAGTTTGCGCTTGATTGAGCTGTTGCACAGTTTGCTTCAAATCAATCAGAGTGTGGCACTGGTTGATTTTTGCACTGAGCATAGATGCCACTGTAGTCAAAATTTCTAAGTGCTCATCTGTAAAATAATGTGTAAGTGGGTGCTCACAATCAATTACACCTAAGACCTGATGATTGTAGATTAGCGGAACACATAACTCAGACAATGCAGGGCGAGAGTCGGCTAAATAACGCGGATCATTGGAGACATCATCAATCAATAAGGGCAGACCTGTTTTTGCAACATAGCCTGTGATCCCCGCATTAAGCGGAATTTGCTGCTGCGCGATAATGTAGTCTTCATCGGCCGATTTATCACCTCTTGCCGCTACTTGCGTCAATACTTGACGTGAGTAATCACACAAATAAATAACGCAGTCGACAAAGCCTAATTGGCTGACCACTTCGGTGGTGACATAATGAAAAAGCTCATCGAGTTCATTGATTTCTATCAGCGATAGCGAAAAACGATTGATAATACTTAATTGCTGGCTTTTTTGCTGTAGCTCGGGCAAGTCGTTTGATATCGCGGCAGAAACGATGGGTTTTTTATGCATGAAAAAAGCCAAAAGAACACGTCAGTAATTGAAAAGGTACTATAAAAAGTGGTGTTTGACGACTCAAATTAGACAATCGGCCCCGTTGCGAGGCCGCACAGGTTAAAAATCCGAAATTTGAAAGCTAATTGAGTAATCCACTTTACAGGTTAGCCGTCTATGAATATGATCGTCTAAATTTCGCAATGGAAAATAAAGCAATGACAAGTATTACGATTACCCGCCCTGATGATTGGCACATTCATTTAAGAGATGGCGAACAACTTAATGATACGGTTCGCGATGTCAGCCGCTACATGGGCAGAGCGATTATCATGCCAAATCTTGTCCCTCCAGTGACCAATACTGAACTGGCACTTGCTTACCGTGAACGAATTTTAGCCCAGCAGCCGCAAGGCAACTTCAAACCGTTAATGGTGTTGTATTTAACAGATAAAACAAGCCCAGAAGAAATCAAAAAAGCCCATGCAACAGGACACGTGTTTGCAGCCAAGCTTTACCCTGCTGGTGCAACCACCAATTCAGACTCGGGCGTGACTTCTATTGAAAATATGGCACCTGTGTTTGCTGCAATGGAAGAAGTGGGCATGTTATTGCTTGTGCATGGCGAAGTGACTGATTCAAGTATTGATATTTTTGACCGTGAGAAAATCTTTATTGAAACTAAGCTCAAAAAGCTAGTGAGTGACTTCCCAACATTAAAAGTTGTGCTTGAGCATATCACCACGGCCGACGCGGTGGCGTTTGTAAATGAAGCTGGAGACAATATTGCTGCGACCATCACGGCACATCATTTATTGTATAACCGTAATCACATGTTAGCCGGTGGGATCCGTCCACACTTTTACTGCTTACCGATTTTAAAACGCAATATTCACCAAGATGCATTAGTGAAAGCTGCAACGAGTGGCTCTAAAAAGTTCTTTTTAGGCACTGATTCGGCTCCACATATGAAAGACAAAAAAGAAGCGGCTTGTGGTTGTGCAGGTTCATACACAGCACATGCGGCCATTGAACTTTACGCTGAAGCGTTTGAACTGGCAGGGGCATTAGATAAACTCGAAGCGTTTGCCAGCCATAATGGCCCTGATTTTTATAATTTACCGCGCAACTCAGATACCATTACATTAGAAAAAGCCAGTTGGAATGTGCCCGAGTTTTATCCGCTAGGAGGCGATAAAGTGGTTCCTATTCGTGCTGGCGAAACAATTGAGTGGCAAGTTAAGTAACAGTCACCTTAATTGTAAGCTTAAAAAAGGCGTGTATTTTTGATACACGCTTTTTTTTGCTCTGACATTTGAATAGGCGCCGCTTGTTAACTCAGTTGGTTCTCTATGTTCAACACTGATTGTTTCGAGGCAAACGCAAATCGGCAATCCCCGTTTTGACATCAGATAACTCGCCGCTGGGCAAATAAATTTGATACGTTTGATTGCGAAGTGATACTGGTCGATAAGCGGTGACCGAATTGATGCGTTCGAGCACACTGTGATGAATGATAGGGATTAGATCAGTCGCAGGAAGATCATTGTTATGCACACAGAGTTGGCGCGGTGCTAATGTTTGACGCGCCATCTTTTGAGAGCGTTGCAAATCATGAAGTACACCATCAATCAAAGGCACAATATCAATATCGTCTGCACCGATAGACAGCCCATGATCATCATTTAACTGGCTAAAGTCGATATCGTTGGGTTGTAAAAACTCCAAGCCAGCGAGATAGGCTTGTTGCATCATAAATGAAAGGGTGATGTCTGAGAGGCCATCGAACCAAAACCCACCACCGATGTCAGAATGCGCCCCGGCAAACCACACCTCAAGTACATTTTCTGATTGATTAAATAAAGTAGGCTGAAAAGCGAGGCGTCGTTCATCTAATGCAACAAGGTGGACAGCATGGCGCACGTTATCACTTAATGAGCCATTTTCGAACACCACATCGCTGGCAGGGCGAGTCGTCGCATTAAGATCGGTGAGTCCGATGGCTGCAACAGTATCGAACACGCCCAAAAACGCGACATGGTGAGATATAGACGCGGCAAATCGTCTCGCTAACGCTGCGCCTCGGCTAAAACCAAAGATGAACACTTCGACATCTTGTTCTGCATATAATGCGAGGTCTTGCTGCGCTTGTGCCAAGATGGTTTTTACGTCTGCAAATTCAGGTGCAAACACTGAGTTAAAGGCTCTGCTTAACCAAGAGCCATAGGTGCCAACGCCCGAATAATAAAAACTGGTTTGCGGTTGCTCATTTGCGGCGCTCGGATTGTTTAAATCGCCAGCTAACAGTAAATGTAATTTAACAATATTGGTAATGCTGGTATCTGAGACATAATCCTCGTTATCGGCAGGGTGGTTACAGGTGCCATCAAAGCAAAATATAAGCTTTTTCATTGTGTCCTCTCCTTGGAATTTCTAAGCCTCGAGTCTATCTTAAAGTAGAAATAGGAACAAGCGAGCGCGTCTAGCCGAGGAAAAATCAATTATTTTCGTGGTGATTAAAAATTAAACATCTAACTTGATGTTAATTCATTGATTTATTTTAGTGATTGCCTTGTTATTGTCATTTGGTTTCTCTAAAATGCAGCCATCGGAAATAAGCATTACTTTTACCTCCTACAGGGATTATTTATTCATGTCTAAATTATCGACCGCGTTGACACTAGCGACCTCTGTCTTAAGTACTTGTCTTTTCTCTTCGTCAGTATTTGCTGCTGACGCAAACAATGAGGAAGGGTTTAATTTTAAAGATTGGTATATCGGTGGTGAGTTTGGCCGCAAACGTCAAGATGATTTATGTAATCCGGCTTTCATTAGCTGCGATAGCAGTGATAGCGCTTGGAGTGTGTTTTCAGGTTATGAATTCACGCAAAACCTCGCATTAGAGTTTGGTTATACTGATTTAGGTGACTACAGCACCACTTCATTGCTAAATACGATGCAAAATAAAGCCGTTACTAGTATGCGTGGTTATGAGCTTGCTGGTGTGGTTAATCTTCCAGTTACTGAACATGTCAATATTTTCACTAAATTAGGTGCTATGTATTATGACGGTGAAGAACGCAGCATTGCCGGTTCATTTGACGATAAAGGCTGGGCTGGTTTATTTGGCCTAGGTTTAAGCTATGACTTTACACCAAGCTTGCAAGCACGTGCTGAATATAACTTTATCCACGACTTAGGCGACAGAGAATTCGCTGGCGATCATGGTCACCTGACTACACTAGGTTTAGTGTATCGCTTTGGTAAAAACCAAGCATCAGCACCGGTTAAATCTGCACCAGTAGTTGAAGAAGCAATCGTAGAAGAAACGGTCGTCGAAGAAGTTGTCGCAGAGCCAGTTGTTGTTGCACCTGTGGTTGTTGAAGCAGTTCAAGCACACGCATTATTTGATTTTGATAAGTCAGAAGTAAAAGTAACGGCTGAGTTAGCACAAGTTGCGGCGCACCTTGTTAACTACCCACAAGCAAATGCAGCCTTAATGGGCTTTACAGATAGCTTAGGCTCTAACGAATATAATGAAAAGCTAGCACTTCGCCGTGCTAATGCAGTTGCAGCTTACCTTATCAGTCAAGGTGTATCTGAGTCACAACTGAGCATCAAGCCTGTCGGTGAAACAGAAAAATTTGGTGATAATACGATTCTAAGTGAGCGTTTTAAAAACCGCCGCGTTAGTATCGAAATTGCAGAATTTAATAAATAAGTCGATGATTAACGACTTTAAGAGCCTCGCTTAATGCGGGGCTTTTTTATAGGTGTTTTAAAGATCTAATTTCGGTGGTGATATGTGCGAGATACAAAGCAAACAATCCGAATATTCTGGATGGTTTGCTTTGTTAAACAGCTCCCTGTTTAACAGTGCCATGTTCAGCGGTGCTGTATTTAACGGTTCGTTGTTTAATTCTTGGGGTGTTGTACTTCAATCCAATCCTTTTCATCCACCCAGTTTTGAGCTCCTTGTTCAACGGTACGGATCGGCACAATGTAATCACAGCTGATTTGAGGTTTCACTGAAGCAAAAATGGGCACAAAACCAAAGCTCAGCGCTGTTTCAATAATGGCTTTTTGATTTTGTGGATCGATGTCAGCCGCTTCATCAATATAAATCGGAATGCGGTAGCGATTTTGTTCCTGATCCGATAATAGATAACGGATAAAGAGCATGCCGCACAAGAGTTTAATCGTGATACGGGTACCATTTGAGCCAGCAGAATCTATTTTATCAAAATGATCAATATCGCCTGCACGATTGACCACTTCAAAACGAATATCAAACAAATCTGCGAGTGTGAGCCCAGCTTTGTCGCTGGCAAACTGAATTAAATGATCTTTGGCTGCATTGACGACTTTTTCATCGGCAGGTTCACTTGACAGCAAATCAAGGGTATCGCCTTGTTCGTAAAGGTTAGCAGCACCAATAATGGTATCGATACTCTCAATTAACTGTTTACGAGGCAGCACATTGATTTTAAACGCTTGAAGATTTGAGATCTGATGCTGGCTAATGCCTTTATTGAAACTATTCATTTCTCGGCGTAAACGGTCGAGATCTTCTCGCAGGCCTTTTATGGTGGCGGCGACTTCAGTGAGTGCTACCCGAGCTTGGCGCTCTACCGCTTCGCGCTCATTATCAAGATTATGAAAGGCCGCGATTAATTTTTGGTATTTGGTTAGCTCGTCAGGTTCGTTGTCAAATTTTGCAATGCCCGCATTATAAATGTGCAGGTAAGTATTGCGCACATTGATGTCAAAATTGCGCAGCTCTTGGCAATCTTTATTAAAACGATGCACTAAATCAGCTAAATTATCAAAATCGATCATGATATCGATTAAATAAGGTGTGACCTTACCTGAGTAGTAATCGAGAGTGTGATCAATACGCTCCGATTTCACTTGGCGCAAGCGGTCGGCTTGGCGCTGGAGTTGATCTTTTTTACTTTTTACAATTGAACGGCGATCAGTAATGCCTGCTGCATCTCGTTGTACTTCTTGTAGTAAGTCGGCCACTTGTTCTTGCTCGGCTGTTAGTTGCTCTTGTAGCATCGCCTGTGCGGCTTCACTTTGCAGCATAGTGTGGTAGGTAGCAAAGCGCTCTAGTGCACTTTCAATTCCCATGAGCTCTTGATAAAGCGCTTCTTTTTCGGCTTGTTTACCAGCGACATTGGCCGCAACGTCTCGTTGGCGAGCAAAATCAACTAGGGCCGTTTTTAATGCTTCAAGCTGCGCTTGAATATGCTGTTTATCATCGCCAGTTTGCATGTGCAGAGCGGGCAGTTTTTTTAGTTTGATGTTCGCGCCTGGAAGCGTTAAAACACCGCCTTTGACTGCATCTGATAATACCGTCAAAAACTCACCAAAGGCTTGCTCGTCATCAATGGTGACATCCCCTTGGCTGCCTGTAGCCAAACTAAATAAATCAGGATTAAAAATACGGGATATTTCTTCGACTTCTTTCAGTGACAGCTCTTCTCGCATGCGAGTAAATAAATTGTATTCAAGATTTTTGAGTTGTAACTTCAGGCTTTTGATTTGTTTTTCGGTTTCTTTGATTCGAAAATCTAAGGTATGCAGACTTTGCCCTTGCGCACTGGTAATCGAATGAGACAACTGATCATATTGTTGTCTTAAATTGGCTAAATTGGTTTTTAAAGTACTTTCATCGGCTAACTCAAATTCATGAGACAAGGCATTGAATTGGTTAAACCATTGCTCAAGCTGGGCTGATTTACGTTCTATGTCCCGTAACTGCTGCACATATAAATTTTGCTTTTGCTCAAAGTCGTGTTTTTCAGTTTCGATTTCGGCGAGGTTATGCTCAAGCTCATCGAGTTGAGCTTGCTGGTATTGCTCAAAATCCACCAGAGCTTGATCGATTTTTGGTGCGTGCGTAGCGAGTTTTCCTTTTAGCACACTTTGATTTTCAAGCATTGCTTCAAGGGCGCTGATGGGCTCTTGCATGGATTCGAGAGCTTTGAGTTCACGCCGTGAACGATTGACTTTATCAAATGCGCGGCGCCAAACTTCATAAAAGTCGACCTTAGAGTTAGACATATGACGCTCAAAAACACGTAACATAAAGCGCTTAACATCGGGGGCA
Source organism: Pseudoalteromonas ulvae UL12 (assembly GCF_014925405.1). Lineage (NCBI taxonomy): Bacteria > Pseudomonadati > Pseudomonadota > Gammaproteobacteria > Alteromonadales > Pseudoalteromonadaceae > Pseudoalteromonas > Pseudoalteromonas ulvae. The sequence goes on along the minus strand of NZ_AQHJ01000026.1, from coordinate 124,814 downwards.
CCGAGCTTGTGTAAGTTTAAGATCTTACGGAAAATTTCTTTGTAAATCGCCGAGTCTTGTACATTGTTAAGTGGAATCATTTTAAGACTGATTTCACTGTCGAACGGGCTCGCGCCACCTGTTAGTAATGCATTGAGTTCTTGGGCTTTTAATTCAAACGGTGAAAAACTGAGTGACTTTAAATGATTAAATAACTGCGTGTATTTAACGATGGTTTTACCTTGGGTGTAGTCAGTAATATTCAGTTTACCGTTGTAACAAAAAAACTGATGGGCAAACCCAGCTATTTTTCCAAGGCCCGCCACACCTATCACCACCGGCCCATGAGGCAGCTCTGCTTCGAGTAAAATATAGGATTGATCTGAACTAAAATAGAATTTTCTGGTTTCTTCTAAATCATGGCCATCCCACTCTGTAAGGCGCAAATCATTAATTAGTGGAAACTGTAAGGCATTAATCACCGAACTTTTACCGGTGTTGTTCGGCGCGCAGATTGAGCTACTTTTATCAAGTGGGATCACACACTTGGCATAGCCTGCGGTGTTGAGAAGGGCTAATTTGGTTAAGCCGAATAATTGTTCCATTATTGTTGCTCCTCCTCATCAATATGATTAATTTCCATAAGCGCATCAAGGTAGCGATAAATGGGGCTTTGTACTACAAAACCTTGTTCTACTTCTTTGGCTAAACCAAAACGGTTCATACGCATAAACACATCTTTACGTAAGTCTGAGCCTGAAAAAATTTCGAGTTGGTCAAACAAATGTTTATTGTTTTGCACTAACGTTTGCATCAGCTCTAAATCGCAGACGTGTTCGAAGAGGGCGCGCAGGGGATCTTTACCTTGATTGGCGAAATGTTCGACCAACACATAGGTAGTTAAGGCAAAGGCTCGGGATATTTTGCCCATGTTTGGGGTGCTGTCTTCGATCTCGAGGTAATAAAACCCTCGGCCGTCTTTGATTAGTTGATGGCCCAGCGCCTCAAATAGCGCAGTATATTGCTCGTGATAATGGTCGAGTTGTTGCCAAAGTTGCACATCTTGTTCACTGATATGGTAACCACTGACGAGTTTTTTATTAATGGTTTGTAGCTCAGTAAGTTCAGCTAAATTTATCTGTGTCATATTAGTTAGTTTTTAAAGTGGCCTGATACGGGTGAAGTTTAAATTGCGTATCGGCAAGAGTAATAATGGTTGCGTCGTCACTGTGGGCGACGTGTAACTGATCGTCATTAGCTAATTTCTGATACAGAAAAAGCATTTCATCGGCTTCAAGAGCCGGATAGGTGGTGTCGAGCCAATTGATAATATTGTGCGGTTGTGCGTTGTCACTGGATAAAGCCAGCTGCGCATTAAAGCGAGTTTTGACCGCGTTGTACTCGGGAATATTCGGGTTGATAAAGGCCGGCACATGAGATTGATCGGGCAATTGGTATTCCTCTTGCTCAAATTGTGCAATGTGAGCCATGTAGGCGACCATTTGATGAGCTTGACCGAGAGAAAACTTTTGTAGATCTGAAGTGATATGAGGTTGGCTGTGGCTTAATGTGGCATCGACCCCTTGTTTACGGATCACCCCAAGCACTTTTGCGACTTGTCGCGTTAATAACGTATTGCGGCGCAGCTCTTCCCGCAGTGGCATCAGCATATCGGCACTTTTGCGCAAGCTTTCGCGGCCACTGAGGTGCATATCTAAAATTCGGGTACGTAATTGTTCAAGTTGACGTTTTTCACTAAATAATTTACCCGAGAGGCTAATTTGCTCAAGTAAATCGCTGATGTGAGTTTCGATGGTGGTAAAACAGGCTTTGAATTCCCCGCCGATATCAATCATTTCGAGCATGGGTTCGATGTATTGATCAAAGGCTTCAATCACTGCTTGGTAGCGTTTGGCCAACGAACGGTGTGATTCATCCGCTTTGGCTTGTTCAACGATGTTTAAAATTGCATTTTCGTTGTGGTAAAAAAGTTTAACAATTTTTCGCACCCGTTCATCCATAATACGGGCATAACGGCGCAACTCATCAATGTCTTCATCTTGGCCTGCTTGAGTTAAACGCTGGCCTAAACGGGCTAAATCACGCACCAGCACGTGCACTTCTTCAGCAATACCTAAATTTTCTTCTTGTAATAAGTATTGAGCAAATTCTGCGATCGAACGATTGAGCTCGAGCTGAGATGATTTGGCGAGCGGAATAACAATATCGTGTGTGAGCAGGCGGTTGGCTTCTTTAAAAACTTTTTCGCCTGTCCAGCTTGGGTATTTTGCTTTTAAAATGGTTTGCACATCGTGGATGTTGAAATCGGCCATGTTAAAACGGGTGATCAAGGTCTCAATTAGAGGCCAATGTTCAGACAAAATATTGAGTATTTTTTTCGGTGGGATCATAACTATCCACTGCTTGATTAATATCTATTCTGATTTGAGTTACCACGACTAAAATCGTCGGTACACTCCGGTAGTTTTATGTACTTTTAAGTGCTAGACTACGCGCCGCTTGATTGTAACGCAAATATTTTACTTTTCTATTAAAGGTTGTTAACGAAAAATGGTTACCGGTATCATTCTGTCGCTAATTGCACTCGCGTTTGTGCTTATCGTTATAGAGGATATTATCCATGTAAACAAGGCCAAAACCACGCTTTTTTTTGGTACTTTATGTTGGATAATCGCTTTTATCTTCCCAATTCATGGCCAAAGCCCTGAAACTATACAACATGAGCTAGATCACAACATCTTAGAGATAGCCACTTTATGGCTCTTTTTAATGGCTGCGATGACCTTTGTTGCGTACTTAAACTCCAAAGGGTTTATTCAAAATTTAGTACAAAGAGTGATGCCCAAACAAATCAGTGAACGCAAGCTGATGTTTTTGGTCGGCGGCTTTGCCTTTTTGTTCTCGTCGATTTCTGACAATGTTACTGCCACACTTATTTCGTTAGCTGTGGTGATGTCGCTGAAGTTAGATGGTAAAAAGCTCATCAAATACACCACCTTAATTATTTTTGCGGTTAACTCTGGCGGAGTATCATTGATTACAGGTGATGTCACCACTTTGATGATTTTCTTAGCCGATAAAGTCACCATAGGTCATTTATTGTTATTGATTGCGCCAGCGGTTGTCAGTGTGATTGCACTTGCTGGGATGTTATCTGTAGGGATGAATGGCACGGTAGTGTTTGAAGAGCAAGCCAACCGCCGGGTAGAAAAAACCGATATCACCATCGCAGTTATTTTTCTTTCGACTATTTTTGGTACCTTGGCGCTCAGCGTTTTGTATTCTGTACCGCCATTATTAACATTTTTGTTCGGTTTAAGCTTAATGTTTTTAGTCGCACAATTTTTAATGCGCAAAAAAGACGTCAACAAAAAAATCATCGATTATATTCGTGAAATTGAATACGACACCTTGCTGTTTTTCGTAGGAGTTTTATTGCTCGTTGGCGCGATGAAAGAAGTGGGGGTTTTGAAACAATTTACCCATCTGTATGAAATTTTAGCCCCAGAATATGCCAATTACATTATGGGTTTACTGTCGGCAGCTGTTGATAATGTGCCCCTGACAGCGGCGTTGCTCAAAGCTGATATTGCAATGGATGCACGTCAATGGTTGACCTTTACGTATGCCACTGGCGTAGGCGGCTCGATGCTCATTATCGGCTCTGCGGCAGGTATTATTGCAATGAGTAAAGTCAAAGAGCTGACCTTTGTGAGTTATTTACGCCAGAGTGTCTACTTGCTTATTGCTTACACCATTGGTTATGTCGGTTCGTACTTTGCGGGCTTTATGATGACAATGTAAGTGGGCAGCCCTGTTGTCAAATAAATTAATGATTGACAGCTAGACGTCTAAACGTTAGATTTAAAACCCCGCTTTCGAGTGGGGTTTTTATTGCCTGTTTTAGACAGGTAATTCAGAAGAGGTGCGAAGGCCAGGTAGTACATATGAGGACGCGGTGTCTAGTGACTATGTATCGAGGGGGACCTTCGCCGAGGGAAAATGCACACCGCAGTGTTATTTTCTCGGTTTTAGAGGCTGAATCCTCTGAACTGTCACCAATTAATGGTGGAGAGCTTCTGGCAGTGGATTACATCGATTACCTTCAGTACCCTTGCCGTGCAGTTCTCCTTGAGTAGCATTTATTAGCCTTGCTAATAAATAAGGAGACCCAATGAATTCATCTTATGTTGTTGCCAAGTTTGGTGGCACAAGTTTAGCCGATTACCCTGCAATGCAGCGCTGTGCGCAAATTATCCATGACGATAATCATGTTCGCCTGGTGGCTGTTAGTGCCAGTGCGGGTGTCACCAATCACTTAGTGGCGTTAAGCCAAAACAATATTTCTGCCGATGAGCGCCAATCTCATATTGATGGTGTGTTGGCTATTCAAAATAATATTTTGGCGCATTTAACCCTTGAAGCTGATTTAGCCACAGTGTTTTCGCAAACTTTGGCGGAATTTGAGCGTTGTGCTGCAATTATCAGTACCAGCGAACAACATAACGACGAATTACTTAGTTTTGGTGAGCGTTTATCATCGTGTTTATTCAGCCAAGTATTGCGTGACGTTGGGGTGAATGCACAGCGCTTTGATGTACGTACAGTATTAAAAACCGACGCCCATTTTGGTAAAGCCTCTCCCAATGTTGCTGCGACCAAACAAGCTGCTGAGGCTCACTTAGTACCCTTACTGGATGATGCGGTGATAGTGACACAAGGTTTTATTGGCTCTGATCAGCATGGCCGAACAACCACTCTTGGGCGCGGTGGCTCAGATTACAGTGCAGCATTACTGGCCGAAGCGGTTTCGGCAAAAAGTGTCCATATTTGGACCGATGTGGTGGGGATTTTCAGTACCGATCCGCGTTTATGTGAAAAAGCCCGCCCAATCGCAAAACTAAGCTTTGATGAAGCAGCCGAAATGGCCACGTTTGGTGCAAAAGTCTTACACCCTGCCACTATTTTACCGGCCAGCCGCGCTGGAATTAGTGTATTTGTCGGTTCAAGCCGTGAGCCTCATCAAGGAGGCACTTGGATTGAAAAAGAAAAATCGCAGCATCCGGGCATTCGCGCGGTTACTCAGCGTAAAAACCAAATACTCTTGACGTTAAAAAGCCCAGAAATGCTGCTCGCCAGTGGCTTTTTAGCACGAGTGTTTACGATTTTATCTGAGTCGAACATTTCGGTAGATCTCGTTACTACCTCAGAAATCAGCGTGGCGTTGACGTTAGATAATGCGCCCAATGCCAGTCGCCCAGAACTTGATCAGGCGTGTCTAGAGCGTTTAAGTGAGTTTTGTCATGTCACGGTTGAAAACAACTTAACTCTAGTTGCTTTAGTTGGCTCTGAAATTCAATTACGCCAGCACGAAATGAACCTGATGCAAGTGTTAGCTGATTTTAATATTCGGATGATTTGCCACGGTGCGAGCAAACATAATTTGTGCTTTTTGGTTGAACAGACAGAATCAGATGCTGTGGTGCAATCGATTCACCGTCGATTACTTGAAGCATAATTAAAGCATCAGAATGTAAAAACGAGCCAACAGGCTCGTTTTTTGTGTCGGATTATTTATTTAGTGATTTTTCGTTAAATAGTGAATGGTAGATATTTGTGAAAGAAGAGGGAACTGTTAGGGTCTGTTGACCTTTGCGGATTAAAATTTGTTCAAACTAGGAGCGATTTAATCGCGGCGTGAGGTTTGTAACCTAGCGGGCTAAGTCAAAACCGAGCAACAAAGAGTAATTCGCTCCTGGGCAGAACCCGAAGGGCAGCGCCTGTTTGGCATTGATGCTGCGTTATCACCTATTTATGGGGAACACCACACCACATAGGTGCTGCCTTGCCTAAATACCAAACAGACTGCTGCAAATTTAACCCTGAAAGGTCAACAGACCCTAATTAAATCAATTTATTGACAAACTCTTTTCATTGAGTGTAGAGGCTTGGATGTGTTTAAATTCGAGAGGCGAAGCACAGATCAAACTTAAATCAAACTGGTTGATTTGCGTGCTCTGGCTATGTAACTGATTGGATTGAATGAGTTCGAATACGTTAGGGCGTAGCAATTGTGCAATGGGCTTTTTGAGTGTCTTGGCGAGTGCTTCTTTAAGCGTCCAAATCCGATAAAAACAGGCAGCTTGTTGCTCATTAGCTGCACTTTGTTCAATTAGTTCGACTTCGTCTGGATGATAAAAGTGCTTGGCGAGTTTTAAAAAAGCGCGGGGTTTATTGGTGCGCTCTAAATCAAGGCCAAATGCGTGGTTGCCAAGGCTCATTGCCACAGCCACAAAGCCGTTCGAATGGGATAAACTCACCGAAACGGGTAAAAGTTGGTCATGATGCCAAAGCTGTAATTGTCTTTGCTCAGCATCAAAGCGGCTAGCAAACTCGGTGGCGTTTGCGCCAAAGGTGCTCACCAATACACGTTTGATAATCATTCGGCTGATGCAATATTCTTGCTGAGCTTGCTGTTTTTTACGCTGCGCTAAGATGCAATGTTCATCTGGATGAAGAATTTGCTTAAGATTGAGTGTTTGTAGATCGGCATTTGAGCCATCACATAACCAAACAGCCAGCTGTTTTTCTGACAAGCTAAAGTCATCTTCAGTGCCATGTTGAATGGTCAGAGTGTTGGCAAAATAGTCAATTGGCATAAAAACTCAGCAATTAAGTTCAATTGGTTATGAATTATACCTAAGTAAGTGATCCTTGGTACTGTTTTAGCTATATGAAGCGCGTTCAATATGGTTTAATAGCGCAAAATAACAAAAGATGAGCGGAAAATGGCACAACTAAGAGATGGCTTTCAAAGCCGATTAGGTTTTGTTTTAGCTGCAGCCGGGGCAGCGGTCGGGCTAGGTAATATTTGGGGTTTTCCAACACAAGCGGCCAATCACGGCGGTGGTGCATTTTTACTGGTGTATTTTATTGTTATCTTTTTGTTGGCTTTACCGGCTTTATATACTGAGTTGTATTTAGGTCACAGTGCACAAGCAAACCCAGTCGTTGCACTTAAAAAAGCCTGTGCAGAGCAAAGCGCGAAAATGGGCGCGGCTGCGGGGTACATAGGGTTAAGTGGTGCCATCGTCATGCTGAGTTTTTATTCGATAGTCGCAGGTTGGATGATTGCTTACAGTATTGAGCCCATTGCGACATTTTTTGGTTGGCAAGCCCTTGCTGAGTTTCTAAACAGCGATACTATGCTGCGGAACTTTATTTTTACTCCCGTGATTTTATTCTTTACCGCCTTAATTATTCTACAAGGGGTGAAATCAGGCATTGAAACTTGGTCTCGCCGCTTAATGCCCATGTTGTTGCTGTTGCTGGTTGGATTGATTGTGTATATCGGCACATTAGAAGGGGCGATGGCTGGGTTTTCGGCATATTTGGTGCCTGATTTTTCGCAAATTCGCGATCCTGATTTAATTATTGCAGCCATGGGACAAGCGTTTTTCTCTTTGTCGCTTGGGGTTGGTTGTATGATGATTTATGGCTCGTATTTAAAGCCTAATGAAAACTTACCTAAGCTTGCTTTATCGGTGGCACTGCTCGATACCAGTGTGGCATTTTTAGCTGGATTGTTGATTATTCCGGCTATTTTTGTTGCTCAACAACAAGGTGTGGAAGTGTTTCAAGATGGTAAGCTCATTGGTGAAGGGCGCTTAATTTTTGCTGTCTTACCTGAGTTGTTTGCAACTATGGGCCAAATAGGGTTATTGGTTGGGTTTTTCTTTTTTGTGTTGATGTCGATAGCTTCTATTACTTCGACTATTTCTTCGACAGAAATTCCGGTTGCGTTTTTAGTTGAAAATCATCAAGTCAGTCGTAGTAAAGCCACTTGGTTAGTGACCTTAGTCATTTTTGCGTGTTCTAGCTTAATTATTTTAAATTTTGAATGGTTATTTGGCCTAGTCATTCAGTTATTTACACAGTATCAATTGCCGTTAATGGGGCTGTTTTACTTTATTACTGTGGGCTGGTTGTGGCGTCGTGGTAATCAATTACGCGAAGTGACCAGCGGTTTTCATTATTGGTTTGCCCAGTATGTACGGTTTGTTTGCCCTGTTTTAATGACCGCGGTCTTTTTAAACGTCGCGTTTGGTTAGCATAAAAGTTAAGAAAAAGCCGCTCAAGTTGTGATGACTTAAGCGGCTTTTTTATTGGCTAGAGGCTAGAGGCTAGATGTTAGGGCAAAACTTGATTGGTAAAGGGTTGGTTTTGCACTAATTGTTCGATGTTTTGATGAGTGATATGAGCAATTTCTTGTAGTGCCTCTTGAGTAAAAAAACCTTGATGGCCAGTGATAAGGACATTTGGAAAGGTCAGCAAGCGCTGAAACTCATCATCTTGAATAATTTCTTCACTCATGTCTTTAAAGAATAATTCTGACTCTTGCTCGTACACATCTAAACCTAAGTAACCTAAGGTTTTGCTTTTGAGTGCCGCAATAGTGGCACGAGTGTCCACTAAGGCTCCGCGGCTAGTATTAATCAGCATCACGCCTTTTTTCATTTTTTCATACGCGGCATCATCGATTAAATGATGAGTCTCAGGCGTAAGAGGGCAATGTAAGCTGATGATATCGCTTTGTGTTAATAGCATATCCAAAGGGACATAGTTTAGAGTCTCGATACTAGGAGCGGGATCATAAGCTAAAACGTTGGCGCCAAAGCCACTTAAAATACGGCACAGTGCTTGGCCAATTTTACCTGTGCCAATTACACCCACTGTTTTGTTGTGCAAGTTAAATCCTAATAAGCCATTCAGGTCAAAATTACCTTCTTTGACTCGGTTGTAAGCTTTATGAGTTTTTCGGCTCAAGGTCAGCATGAGCGCGATACAATGCTCTGCCACGGCTTCTGGGCTGTAGGCCGGCACGCGAGTGATTGGCAGACCCAAAGAATTGGCGGCCGCGAGGTCAACATTGTTAAACCCTGCACAACGTAAGGTCACAAGCTTAACATTGAGTGCACTTAATGTTGCTAATACCTCAGCGCTGAGATCATCGTTAACAAAGGCGCAGACAACTTGGCAATCTTCGGCTAATTTAGCCGTTAATGTGTTTAATGGTTCAGAAAAAAAACGTAAGGTATGGTTTGCCAGATTGTGGGCATTAAAAAAAGGTTGTTCGTATTTTTGGGCACTAAAAAACGCAATGTTCATCTTATAAAATGCTCTCTATTACGGCACTGATAGCATCTGGCTTAGTACGAGGGGCGTACCGAGCTTCGACTTGACCAGCGCGGTTAATTAAAAACTTGGTAAAGTTCCATTTAATTGCCCGAGCATGCATTAAGCCGCGAGAGTTTGTTTTAAGAAAGTTAAACAACGGAAGCGCATCTGGGCCATTGACAGCGACTTTTGAGAATATCGGGAAGCTGATACCGAATTGTAGCTCACAAAACTGTTTTATTTCATCATTTTGCGCCGGTTCTTTGTTTTCAAATTGATTACACGGGAACGCCAGTACATGAAAGCCTTGCGCTTTGTATTTTTGGTAGAGTTGCTCGAGTGCGACATATTGCGGTGTTAACTCGCATTTACTCGCAGTATTGACTATCAATAGCGGTTGGCCTTGAAATTGTGCAAGTTCAAGCAGCTCACCGTTGGCAAGCGGGGCACTAAAATCAAAAATAGACGCCATTAGGTTTCCTTTTAATGGGTAGGAAAACGAATGAGTTCTCCTTATAATCATGTTAATTATCAGAGTTTAGCAAGCAAATAGGACAAAATTATGTCAATCAATGTTGCCTTTATTGGCTTAGGCGTTATGGGGTTTCCTATGGCGGGTCATTTAACCAAAGCTGGGTATAAAGTCACGGTGTATAACCGTACTATAGAAAAGGCGCTGCAATGGGCCGAGCAATATCCCGGCAGTGTGGCAAAAACCCCAGCACTTGCCGCATCCGGTGCTGATTTTGTGTTTATCTGTGTGGGAAATGATGATGATTTACGTGCAGTCACACTCGGCAACGATGGTGTGTTGTCGACCATGGCGGCCGGTGCTGCGCTGGTCGATCATACGACCACGTCAGCGGATGTTGCTAAAGAAGTCGCCGCTGCTGCAAAGTTAAATGAAGTACAATTTATGGATGCGCCAGTATCTGGCGGGCAAGCCGGGGCTGAAAATGGCGTGTTGACCATTATGTGCGGAGGCGATGAGGCGCTGTTTAATCGTGCTCAACCTGTCATGGCGGCTTACGCTCGTTTTAGCCAATTGTTAGGGCCTGTTGGTGCTGGGCAGTTGTGTAAAATGGTCAATCAAATTTGCATTGCAGGGGTTGTTCAGGGGTTAGCTGAAGGATTGCATTTTGCCCGCTCTGCGGGCCTTGATGGTGAAAAAGTCATGGACACTATCGCTAAAGGCGCGGCCGGTTCGTGGCAAATGGAAAACCGCCATAAAACCATGTGGGCAGGGGAATACGATTTTGGTTTTGCTGTTGATTGGATGCGAAAAGATTTAGGCATCGCCCTAAGTGAAGCCCGCAACAATGGCGCGGCGTTACCCGTTACGGCATTAGTTGACCAATTTTATGCGGATGTGCAAGCCATGGGTGGCAATCGCCACGATACCTCAAGCTTATTGTCTCGTTTAGAGCGCAACCGCGATAAATAAGTGTAATAAGTAAGCGTGAGAGATTAAAAAAGGTGCCGACAGCACCTTTTTAGTTTTTCTTGCTGAGAGTTCACAGTTATAAATTTTGTGCGTAGTGATAGAGGGCTTTTAGAATACTCATGTTGCGTTCATTGCCTTCGTTTTCATGGACCAAGTTTTCGAGGTTCATCATGAATTCTTGGGCATCAATTGATGGACTGTCTTCGCCATGCATCAGTTTGTTCTGACAGTATTTTCGCCATTGTTCAATTTCTTGCGGTGACAGAGTTTCGGGGTAGTTACGCGCGCGATAACGAAATAATAAAGTGTCGAATTTTTTGTCTTCAAACTCAAGGCCTAAGGTGGCTAGATTTTGCGGCTGCGCTTCACGGATAATATCAAACTTATGTTTATCAGCATTGGAAGTAAAGCCGCTATAGAGCTGGTAATCGCAATTATCGCTGCCTGTAAAGTCTTGTTGTGATTGAAATACCTCGGTGACTTTTTCGCGCAGTTCAGGGTGTGCTTTGAGTACAGCCAAGTGTTTTAAACATTGCTCGCGATCGATGCCAATATTAGCCGCGTTTTCTGGCAACAGGGTTTTTGCGGGGGCGACAATCGGGCATTTATTGAGGTGCACGAGTTTTAAGCCTATCGGTTGTTCACCTTCAGCTAACTCACTGCGTTTAGTGTAGAGTTTGCCGCGGATTTCGTCAGCGGTTAATTCAAGCAGTGGGCTGGGATCATGGGTGAGGTTGAAACAAATCACTGCATTTTTATTGACTGGATGAAACGCCATGGGCGCAATCCAAGTTGTACAACCTTGGCTTGCTGGAATTTTTGATGAGGTATGAACCAGCGGCACCATATTGAAAATATCAAATAAATCAGCCACGGCCTTTTTAAAGCGCAACTTAAAGAAAAAATCATACAGTTTTGGCTGCGTATCTTTAATAAGCTTGGCCAAAGCGATAGTTGCTGTGACATCCGATAAGGCATCGTGCGCAGCGGCATGCTCAATGCCGTTGGCTTTGGTGAGCTCTTCTAATTTAAAACTTGGGCTACCATCTTCTTTTCGAGGCCAATTAATCCCTTCAGGGCGCAGAGCATAACAGGCTCGCACTAAGTCAATAATGTCCCAGCGGCTATTGCCGTGTTGCCATTCTCGAGCATACGGATCATAAAAATTGCGGTAAAATGCATAACGACTGACTTCATCATCAAAGCGAATACTATTATAACCAGCCACACATGTATTTGGCTTGGCGAATTCATGGTGAATTTTGGCGATAAACTCGGCTTCAATCAAACCATGTTTTTGTGCATGCTGAGGGGTGATCCCGGTGATTAAACACGCTTGCGGATGGGGTAAGTAATCTGGAGCCGGCTTGCAATAAATAATCAGTGGCTCACCAATAATGTTTAGATCTAAATCTGTGCGCACGCCTGCAAATTGACTCGGACGGTCTTTTTGAGGGTTGGCACCAAAGGTCTCATAGTCGTGCCAAAAGATACTTGGTGTATCGCTGCTGTATTCTGTGGTTGTCATTGCGTTCCAAAGCTCTCATTTTTCATGAGCTTAAGCTCATTGTTTGTTTCTAGCTGTCTTCGTTTTTTTTAGTATTTGAGATCATGTGTGTATAAAGTCGTGGATTCATTTTATGTGAAGCGCGTATAAATAATTGTAGGGCAATTAATGACACTCAACTTCGAAAAAAATATAGGAAAACACACAATCCTTATACATTATCGCACAGAGATAGCTTATCTGTAAGGGTGTCTGTCAGAGGTGGTGAGATGCCAGTTGCCTAAATTATATGTCTGCGATTCACGTTCAGTATATGTTGAGAGCAGAACTTGCCGTTCGTATGGAGTTAACAGTTTAACGGCGTGTGAGGCTTGTTTAGAAAAGGTGATTAATGTGCTGTTGGGGTCGGTTTAATGGGTGAGAGAAACTATCGATATTAGATATTTGATATTTGGTTAGAGCGAGAAACGCTCAGTCAAAGGTGATGATGTATAGAAATCAAGATTTAGCCTGTTTTATATTAGGGCGTGAGCACGGGGTTTTGGCATCGGTTTGAGCTTTGAGAAAAGTTCGTATGTTCGAATTGTAGCAGTGACTTTATGTCGCGATTGGCCGTACTTGTGATTTGTAGGTTGAGCTTTAGCTCGACGGCTATTTAACTGGATTACTCGTTTGCAAATTAACATCTTTGTCGCGCTGGCGACGACAGCCAAAGAGGGGCTAGCGCTGCCCCCTCTCTGGACACTCTCCGCGCCCCGACATCACGCTAAATCCTGCAAATAATCAATTGATGTGAGCGTCAGTGGTGAAGATAGGCCATCCATGGCCAAGCTTCACCTTGCATTTCATCCATGAAATGCCGGACTCATCAATTGCTTATTTTACGGGCGTGATCACGGGGAGATTGTTGGCATCGGTGTATGTTTTTAAATTGGTTGTAGGTGCAAGCCTCGGCCGCTTTTGTAGGTTGGGCTTTAGCCCGAAAGTTATTTAAAAGCGGTTTTCAAATAAACAACTGCTTTTAAATTAAAAAACTGCTTTTCAAATTAACCCCGTTGTCGCGTTGGCGACCAAAGAGGGGCTGCCGCTGACCCCCTCTCTGGACACTCTCAGCGCCCCGACATCACGCTAAATCCTGCAAATAATCAATTGATGTGAACGTCAACAGTGAAGATAGGCCATCCATGGCCAAGCTTCACCTTGCATTTCATCCATGAAATGCAAGACTCATCAATTGTTTATTTCCCGGGCGTGATCACGGGGGAGGTTGGCATCGGTGTTATTTGCAAGCTGTTTGTCTAAACGACTTTATGTCGCGACAGAGTTTGTTTGTGATTTGTTCAATCAATGATTTCTAAACAGAAGTCATTCAATCCATCACTAATTTCGATACCGATTTGTATTGTTTCATAATGAAAAAGATTTAAAATCAAAGGGGTATTTGTAACTGTCATGTATTTTTATTAAGCAGGGGAAACTCTTGAAAACACCTCCAACACCTCCAACACCTCCAACACCTCACAGATACCGCAAGAAAACCAATCTAAAACCCCGATTTAAAATCTCACCTCAAAACAGCCTAAACGATTGAATCAAAATAGGAACTCAGTTATGGTTCAAAGACTAATTAAAATAACTTGAAAACGAGTAAATCTACAGGCTCGTTAGCTACCCATCAATGAACATGGACGTAATATGAAAGTTTTATTTATCATATCAATTATTTTCTTTTCTACATGCAGCAATGCTGTAGTGAAGAGACATGATGTTCCCCCTGAAAATTATGTCATTGATAAAAAGCCTGAATATCTAATAGATATGCCCCATGAAGGACATGCAGTATTAATAAATTCACAATGGGTTGTAACTGTAGCACACACTATATTTTATGATTATGTTGGTAAGGATTTATTAATTGGTTCAAAAGTGTATGAAATTGAAAGCGTTCATATACATCCAGATTACACCCAACCTAATAAAGATTTACTTAAAGGTGATTTAGCGCCACTAATGAATTTTTTCGAATCGAGAAGTGATATAGCGTTAATCAAATTAACTTCAACTGTTAGTGGTGTAGAACCAATCAATATATATTCTGGTAAAAGTGAAAAAGACAAAACAATTACAGTCTATGGTAGGGGAGCTACTGGGAACGGATTAACTGGGGAAGACCCAGATACTAAATCACTTCGTGTGATGAACCAGTTTCAAAATATTGTTGAAAGTGCGAAAGGTAACTGGTTATCATTTAACTTTGACGAACCAGAAAACGCATTACCACTTGAAGGTATGCATGGTTCAGGAGATAGCGGTGGTGCTTCTGTTATCTTTCAAGAAGGTGTTCCTTTTCTTGTAGGTTTATCAAGTTGGCAGTTAGGGCATGGCGATATATCTGATTTTAAAGGTGGTTTGTATGGTACTACTGCTTATCAAGTTAGGGTGTCAAATTACCATGACTGGATATTAGGTGTATTGGGTAGCTAACCCATCTGAACCAATCTCTCGTCAATAGGCATTACTTATCTTTTTGACCGCGCAAGCGGTCAAATCCAAATCAATCAATACATTCATCTACTTCATCTGTCGGTTAGCTGTTAAATCGTGGTGCTTTTTTAATAACAGTATGCAAACACATATAGAGGCTCTCTTAATACGATCTTATCGTTACCTAACGCTTTTCACTCTTTTGAAATATCAGGGGGCACTTCGTCTAAATGGCTTTAGAGGGCAGGGCGACGCAGGAAGCCAAAGCCGAGAGGTTTATCGGTTAACCCTAAGATGGCACTATTCAAGTCATAGGTGCTTTTTGCACCGTTAGTTTTAGGCTTATTTAAGCTGTAAATGACATTGTTGATTGTATAAATGCAGAGCATTTTGGTGAGTCTGTTTTTATGAAGCAAAGATGATCTATATCAATTTTAAGTAAAAGCACTAAAATCAAATTTTCATTATTTACTTAGCTTTATCAGTTGGTTGAGAAAATACAGGGTTTTAATTGCTTGTTTTTCAAACAGTCGTATGCTTGTTATTTATTGGATACCTTTTTAAACTAGCTTTTATTTTTTGGTGGAACTCTCATGCAACTCCCTACCGTTGACTACCTTGCAGATGATGCTGCGCAGCAATTTGTTGAATCTTTACGTAATACTGGTTTTGGTGTGTTAAAAAATCATCCGATCCCACAACAGCTTGTTGAATCAATTTATAATAATTGGCAGGCTTTTTTTAATTCTGAGCAAAAAAATGATTTCTTATTTAGCAAAGAGACTCAAGATGGTTACTTTCCGCCGTCTGTTTCTGAAGTGGCTAAGGGGCATCAAGTCAAAGATATTAAAGAGTATTATCATGTGTATCCGAAGGGGCGTGTGCCTGCACAATTAGAAGCAGAGATCCGTGAGTACTACCGATTAGCCAGTGAATTTGCGGCGCAATTACTCAGCTGGGTACAAGATAATTCTCCCGCCGAAGTGAGCCAGCATTTTTCCATTGATTTAAAAGACATGATTGCTGACAGTGAAAAAACATTACTGCGTATTTTACACTACCCACCAATGACAGGTGATGAGGAGCCGGGAGCGATTCGTGCAGCAGCCCATGGTGATATTAATTTACTTACAGTGCTACCTGCGGCTAATGAGCCGGGTTTACAAGTCCAAACCCAAGACGGTGGCTGGTTAGATGTTCCCTGTGATTTTGGTAATTTGATTATTAATATCGGAGATATGTTGCAAGAAGTGTCAGGTGGTTATTTTCCTTCAACAATCCATCGAGTGATAAATCCAAGCGGTAAAGCGAGCGATAAATCACGGATTTCTTTGCCATTATTTCTGCACCCTCATCCTGAGGTCGTGTTATCAGAGCGCTACACCGCGCAGAGTTATCTTGACGAACGATTAAGAGAGCTGGGGGTTAAATAAATAACCTAATGAGTATTAGAGCACCACAGTTGCTCGTTATTATTGATAATTGTAAAGAATTTGCGTGTGAGCAATTTGAGTTTTACACGCAAATTCCCCTTCTTTTTTGCTAAAACCACTGCTTGAATGGCTGTCTCAGCCTGCTGATGTTAAATCATACCGCCTAGTTTCTTTTTCAGAATATAAGCTGTTAAAAAGATTGTCTTAATTTGAAAAGTCCTGTAATTAGAGTGTGTTGCTATTTTCTGAGGGCGTTTTTAGCTGAACTCTTCAAACTGCCTTTGTGACTCACTTTGACTGTGTTATCGGCTTGTTATGTAGAAAAACTACATTGCAAAGCCTCTGACTTGTCTCAATGAGTAACAATTTGCAGTAAAAACAACCTTGAAAGAGCAACAGACCCTAGTTTATTCGTAAAGTATTATCTATACATAATATCAGTAGAGATTGCTTTAATGGTGAAGCGATTTTTTATTTTAAGGTGATTAAACTGTGCCAAAATCATTTGTCTTTTGTGGAACTGAGATTGCGCTTGGCAGCCGTTCTCAAATCAATATCCCGGTGGCAAAATTATACACAGGAACCGATATGTCGATTCCTGTCACGGTGATCCGTGGTAAACGTGCTGGACCCAATTTATTTATCAGCGCGGCGATTCATGGTGATGAGCTCAATGGCATCGAGATTATCAGACGTTTGCAAAGCCAAGAGGCATTAAAATCGCTCAAAGGCACCTTGATTTTAGTCCCTATGGTGAATGTATTTGGTGTACTTAATCAAAGCCGCTATTTACCCGATCGCCGTGATTTAAATCGCTGTTTTCCGGGCTCTCAAAAAGGCTCACTAGCAGGGCGTCTGGCCAATTTATTTTTAAAAGAAATCGTTGAAAAATGCGATTATGGCATTGATTTACATACAGGGGCGGTTCATCGCAGTAATTTGCCTCAAGTGCGAGCCAATCTTCAAGATGAAGAAACCTTGGCGATGGCTGAAGCGTTTGGTGTACCTGTGTTATTAAATTCAAACTTACGTGATGGATCTTTGCGCCAAGCTGCTGCCGATAGTGGGGTTAAAATCTTACTGTATGAAGCAGGTGAAGCATTGCGATTTGATGAGCTATGTATTCGCGCCGGCCTAAGAGGGGTACTCGATGTCATGCGTCATTTGGGCATGTTACGTAAGGTTAACCGCAAGCATACTGTGGCCCCTTTTGTTGCAAGTACCAGCTCTTGGCTTAGAGCAACAGAAAGTGGCATAGTGCATTTGTTGAAAAACTTAGGTGATCATGTTCAGAAAGACGAAGCCATAGCTAAAATTTATGAGCCAAATGGTCAGCGTGTTGAAACCATTAAAGCGAAAAATGAAGGGATTGTCATTGGTCGTTTAAATATTCCGTTAGTGCAAGAAGGCGATGCACTGATGCATATTGCTATGTTTTCACAAACGGAAGAAGTGGCAGAGCATGTTGAAATAATGCACGAGATTTTTGAATAATCGCCATTAAGCAATTTTAATTCGCACTACCTTCATAACTTCGATTTCAAAGCCAGCCACGGTATCGGTTTGAGGGTAGTAAGTTAAGTTTACTTGAGCGCCAACCAGTGATTTGTATTTCTTTTTACGCTGAAATTTAAATGCGACATCACATCCTTCGATCATGACGGTATTGAGGATCCAATCATCTTTAGCACGTTGCACATGAGACACGACCTTCTGGTTTTCAGAATGGATGAGCTTTTGATGTGTTTTTAATAATTTATCGAGTTTTTTATTCATGTTGCTACG
The DNA here is from genome assembly GCF_014925405.1 of Pseudoalteromonas ulvae UL12. NCBI lineage: Bacteria > Pseudomonadati > Pseudomonadota > Gammaproteobacteria > Alteromonadales > Pseudoalteromonadaceae > Pseudoalteromonas > Pseudoalteromonas ulvae. The sequence goes on along the minus strand of NZ_AQHJ01000026.1, from coordinate 106,984 downwards.
GGTTATTTGTTGGTCAATTAGTATAACAGAAGTTCTCGATCAAATCTTAGTGCTGATTTTTATTAAAAAAAAGATATAAATTCAGTCTGTTAGGCTATAATCTCAGTAAGTAATATTTAGAGATTCGATTTTTAGTGAGTAAAATTCAACTTCGTCAGGATGAAAATTTATCGTTTAAATTGCGCCACCAATTATTGCCGCAAGACTTTATCCGTACTGATTTGTATTTCTCTTTACCGGTGGAAATGGGCATCAATCCGAGTACCCTTGAAGAGCAAGATTATTTTCATAGTAGTATCTCGACCCACAGTGCGTATTATTCAGATCAACTTCACCTTCCTCTTGTACGAAGCCGGTTTATCAGTCAGCAAAAAGGTGAACAAAGCGATTATCGCGTTAATTTAAATCTGTTTTGTTACCAAATTAAAATCGCCTTAGAGATTGATATCAAGCAAACCCTGAAAATAAAAGAGCCGGAGCCTTTTTTTAGCGCGGCAATGGAAATCAGCGAGCAAACTCAAGGGTTATTAAAAAAATTACGTCGTTATACTCCACCGGATAAAAAGCTCAGTTCCTTTTTTGAAACAGCTGATAACTATTTAAGTTGGCACATTGAGCAATCATTTTTAAAATTATTATCTCGAGGGCCAAAAAGTTCAGACTTTTCGGCGCAGCGGGAGGCACTGTTTGAATTTTGCGAATCCGAAAAACAATACCGAGAAACGAACCAATATAATTCGTTAATTACGTTATCTGATCCCAATCGTATTACCAACAAAATGCGATTATTACAGCGTTTAATTGAATTTGGCGTTGTTTTTCAAAAAGAAACGCGCAATCTTAATAATAATCTTAAGCGATTAGTGAAAGGCATTGTTACTGCTGTGATGATGGCTTTTGTAATGACATTAGTGCTTAATGCTCGCTCAAATTTTGCGGAAGTGACCTTTTTATTAGTTGCGCTATTGGGCTTAATTTATGGACTACGTGAAATATTTAAAGATGATATGACGCAGCTTATTTGGCGTTGGATCCAACGTGGGCGGCCTAAGTGGCAAAATGTATTCACGAATAGTGCCACTAAAAGACGCACCATAGTGCAAACTCTTTGGTTAGAATATATTAAAGCCAAAGAGTTGCCCGTCGAAGCGGATGCGCTTTTGCAAAAACGCCGACAACAGAATAAACAAGATGCGCAATTGCTGCATTTTCGCAGTGATAGCAAAGTGGTGGTGAGGGCATTTTTACCCGGTTACGATGAAATTCAAGAAACCATCACTTTTAACTTAACGCCGTTTGTGCGGTATTTGAAAAAAGGTGCAGGGCGGCTTTATAGCTCGGAAAACCGAAAAATCTCAAAGCAAGCTGTTGAACGCCGCTATCAGATAAATTTAGTTGTGACACAAACAGATAAAGAAGAAACCATTACAGCGCAACGTTTTAAAATTACACTCAATCGTTCAGAAATAATTAATATCGAAGCAATGGAAGACAATGATTCAAAGCCAGCTGAATCGGTCGAACCTGTCGCTTAAAGTACCGCTACATATTCGAACAATCGCTCACAGTTTAATACAAGCAAAGTATTTATAGTTTGGTTTTAACTACTCATGAATCTATAAAGGACTTTATCTCATGCGAGCGATTGCGTGTACACCTCTTGGTTTTGCCTGTTTAGCTTTATCCCCACAATATTTATATGCGGCTACTCCTGTCAGTCAGGATGCTAAAAATGAAGTAACGTCGGTTGAGCGGATTGAAGTGACTCATCGGCGTAGCTCGATTATGGCTGAAATCACCGAAGATGCGCAAAAGCTGGTGGCCATGCCAGGTGCGATGGGCGATCCATTGCAAGCTGCATTTGCATTACCTGGCGTAGTCGCGGCGGGTGGCTCGATGAGCGATCCTGCAGTACGCGGTTCGTCGCCAAGTGATAATTTATTTGAAGTGGATTTTATGCCTGCGGGTTATATTTTTCATGATTTTGGGATGTCGATTTTTAATCGTCATTTAATTCAAGACTTTAAACTCTACTCCGCAGGTTATGGCACTAGTTATAGCAACGCCACTGGCGCCGTTTTTGACGTTAATTTGCGTAATCCAAAATACCAACCAATAAAAACCACGCTGGATTTTACGATGTTTAATGCTGGGGTATTCCTCGAAGGTCAATTGAGTGAATCAACCGCTTTTTATTTCTCAGCTCGAAAAAGCACGTTACCGCTGTTTTTTGATGAAGGAGAAGAAGTTGAAGATGAGGATGGTGAATTAACCGGTATTACCATTAATGCAGCACCCGATGATAACGACTATCAAGGTAAGTTTTTGTGGGATGTGAACAGTCAAAACAGTGTTATTTTTTCATTCACTGGCGCACAAGATAAAGCGGGTGCTAATTTTAATCAACGCGCAGAACTTGCCTTAAAAAATCCTGAATATCAGGGAGATGCGGTTTTTGACCGTAACTTTAACAGCCAAAGTTTAATTTGGGATCATGCCAGCAAGCACGTCAGTGCTAAAGTAGGAGTGGGGATCTTAAATGAAACGGAACGCCTAGAATACGGCAAGGTTGCAACGTTAACCGATGGATTTTTTCAACAAGCTAAAGCACAGCAAATCAGCTATAAAGCGCGGGTCAATTATCATATTGATCAGGCGCATTCGGTTGTATTTGATGCCGCTTATTTTGATAGTGAATCAACGTATTCTTACGATATGTTTCAATATGTGTGTACTGAACTGGATCCTGATTGTGATTTGAATCGCGGTGAACGAATCAATGGTCATGATACTTTTGATACTGATAATTATTTTATTGCGATGAGTCATGTGTGGCAATTTCATCCGCGATGGCAATCAGAGGCCGGTTTGCAATGGCAAACCAATAAATATACTGATGAGTCCTTTTTATTACCGCGCATTTCGCTCAATTATTATGTCACTCAAGACAGCACGATCACGGCCAAATTTGGTCAATACAACCGCATGCAAGACTTAGATGTGATAGCTCCTGGGATTGGGAATCCTACATTGGATTCTCAGCGGGCCAATCATGCCACTGTGGGGTTTTCTCAGCATCTCGCGGATGATTGGAGTTGGTCGATTGAAGGGTATTATAAAACGATGGAGAACTTACCCTTAGCGCTTCAGGACTCTGAACTTTTATATAGCAATCAAGTAGAAGGGCAGGCGTATGGTGTGGACTTATTAATCAATAAGAACAAAACCGATAATTGGTATGGTTGGTTTGCCATCAGTTATGCCAAGAGTGAACGTACTGATTTGCAGCAAAATATTACCCGCGATTATTATGCCGATACCCCCTTAGTCGTCAACATGGTGTTTAACTATCAAATTAATGAGCGATGGAACGGCGGATTTAATTTTACGGCTCGTAGTGGACAAGCTTACACCCCCATTGTGGGTGTCAAAGAAAACCCTGATTATGCAGAGCGATATTTGCCTGTTTATGGCGAACCGTTTTCTGAGCGCTTTGATGTTTATCATCGCTTGGACATCCGATTTGAGCGTGATACCGACTTTTTTGGGCTCGATGCGCAGTTGATTTTGGAAGTGATGAATGTGTATGGTCAAGACAATACCAGTCATATCGACTTAGATTATCAAAAAGTTTCGAGCGTCAATGATTTGATTATCAAAGAAGAAACGGATGATTTTGAAATGCGACCGTCGATTGGCTTTAGCGTCAGTTTTTAACACGTTTACGTCACTTAAACTCAACAATGACGATAAGTGACGCGGATTTGTTTATTTTGGGTGAATGTTGTTCGAGATAAAAAACGGGTGAAGCACGGCGAGTGAATTGTCGTTTAGACACTTAAGCACAAGTTATTTAAGTACAAGTCACTTAACTAAGCAGCATCCGTTTTTTGAACTCTTCGGGATGGGGGATTATTGATTTTGATTACGTTATCGGCTTTTTGTGGAGCAACATTGCACTGCAAAGCCTTAACTTTGTCTAAATGAGCAATTATGCGCAGTAAAAACAACCTTTAAAGATCAACACTCTAGAATTGAGAGTACGAAAATAATATAATGAGAATTATTTTCATTTAATTATTTTCATTTAATTATTTTCATTTAATTATTTTCATTTAATTATTTTCATTTAATTATTTGCAATGACTTCCATACTCATTATTGAAGACGATCTGGCACTGAATGAGCAAATCAGTGCCTTACTTGCCCACAAAGGTTTTTCTGTCCATAGTGAGCACGATGGCTTAGAAGGCTTACATGTAGCAGAACGTCAATTTTTTAATCTGATTTTACTTGATGTGAAGTTGCCACGATTGATGGGCTATGAATTATTAGCTCAATTGCGCAAAACGCAGCAAACCCCGGTGATTATGCTCACTGCATTTGGTGCTGAAGAGCACCGTATTAAAGGTTTGAGTTTAGGCGCAGATGATTATTTATCAAAACCATTTAATATTGAAGAATTGCTGCTAAGAATTGATGCCATTTTGAGACGCACTAGCGCCCCTTTACCTCAGGCTCATGGGAATGCGCAAAGTGATATTTGTTTTAACGACACTCAGATGCTCGCACAGTATCGCCAAAAACATATTGAATTGACTCCAATTCAATTTAATCTGTTAAAAACCTTGGTAAAAAACAATAAATCTCCACTCAGTAAACAGTATTTATACCAACATGTACTCAAACGAGAATACAGCCAGTACGACCGAAGTTTAGACATGCATTTAAGTCGGGTCAGAAAAAAATGCGTGCAAGTGGGCATGCCTGCTCATTTCATTACAACCCTCCATGGTAAAGGCTATTGTTTTAATGCCGATACTTAACCTGCCGCGCAAAGTATGCCAGTCATTTTTATATAAACTGGGTTTAGTGGTCGTATTAGGCTCGTTATTATTATTTTTTGTGATTGATTTACTGGCAAATCATACTCAAACTCAAATGAGCTACATTGATGATGCTCATCAGCAAACGTTGCTTGATTATGCGCACCACGCGCAATCACTTTGGCGTTTAGGGGATGACATCGCACTGGCAAAGTATATCGAGCAGATTGAGCAGCAAGAATCGACCTGGGTGGCGATTGTTGAATCGGCTTTAATGTTAAAAGCGAATTCAACGTTATCTCAAGATTATATCGATACCTTCACGTTAGGGCGCGACGTGAGCTGGAAAATCCATTTGTATTTTGAGAACAATCCCGTCATGGGGATCCGTTTTGCAGACTCTGATACTCATTTTTTAATTCAACTCCCTGCTAGGATGCGTCCGGGCAACTATTGGCAATTGGCCTATTTAGCGCTGCAATTTTTACTGCCTATGCTGTTATTGAGTTTGTGTACTTTCTTTATTTACCAGTATGTTATGCGTCCTTTGCAGCAACTTAATCATTTCCACGCCCGATTTAGTCAAGGAGAACTATCACTGAGAATTGGTAAGGAAATGGCCAATACTGACAAAGAATTTCAATTGCTCGCGGCCTCGTTTGATCATATGGCCAATCAAATAGAGCACACTATTGTAAAACAAGATGATTTTATCGCTGATTTATCACATGAAGTGCGAACGCCTATCACACGAATAGAGACTGCCGTCGATTGCGCACTCAATAATATTCAACCAGAAGAAATGTTAAAGCGCATAAAAATGGATGTGAGTATTATGCGCCAGCTAGCAGAAGATACATTAACGTTAGCTTGGTTAGATACAGAACAACAGCAGATCCTAAGCAATGACGAAGTATTTGATTTAATCGATTTATTAGATGTGCTGTGCGAAAGTGCCAGATTTGAATTTACAGAAAAAGAGATACAGGTGGAGGCGCCAGATCAGTGTTTAATTACCAGCAATAGCCGTGCACTTGGCCAAGCCCTCGAAAATTTGATCCGTAATGGCCTTCGCTTTGCCACATTGCGCCTCACTATTTCAGTAAAAATAACCGATTGTGTCACCATTGATATTTGTGATGATGGCTGTGGGGTCACAGAAGCTGAACTTGCTCAACTCACTAAGCCTTTTTATCGGGCAAAACAAACCACAAACCATAAAGGGTTTGGATTAGGAATGACGTTGGCTATGAGGCAATTGACGTTTTTAAATGGGGCGATTTCGTTTAAAAACAACGAAAACAAACAAGGCTTAACCGTGTGTGTCACTTTGCCTCGGCAAGAAATGTAACAATTGTAAAAACGCTTTCAAATTGAATCACTTAACAAGATAATCTAATTGAGAATTATTTCTATTATCAAAAAGGTTAAATGCAATGCAATGCAATGCAATGCAATCCGGTTTTACTCCCACACTCTGTACAACAGCTATCGCTCTGGCATTAGGTTTCGTATCGCCGCACATAGCAGCTCAAGATAAGGGATCTGCTCGCAATAAAATGGAAGTCATTGAAGTACATGGCGTGGTCAGTGATGCCGATATGATTGTGGATCAGAATAATTTAGAAAAAATTCAAGCAAATGATCTCGCCGATATCTTTCGCAGCCTGCCAGAAGTGTCTGTCGGGGGCTCGAATCCTATCGCTCAAAAGATATATATCCGTGGTATTGAAGATACCATGTTGAATGTCTCGATTGATGGTGCACTCCAATCTGGCTATTTGTTTCACCACCAAGGGCGACTTGCACTTGAACCTGAATTGATTAAACAAGTGGATGTCGTCGCAGGCGCGGGTGATGCGACCTCAGGTTCTGGTGCATTGGGCGGAGCGTTACGGTTTACGACCAAGCAAGCGGATGACTTACTCAAAGCGGATGAAAATTTTGGTGCTTTAGTAAAACTGGGCTATTACAGCAATAGCGAAGGATTTAAAGCGAGCTCTACTTTTTATGGTCGCTTTAATACAGATTGGACTGGTTTGTTGACCTTAGCAAAACGCGATACAGATGACATGACCGATGGTCGTGGCAACACCTTGGATTACACGCCTCAGAGCAAGAAGTGGGATTTGCTAAACTAAATGGCCAACTGACGCAAAGCCAAGCTATCTCAATTAGCCATGACGTGCGCCAAGATGACGGTACTCGGTTATTGCGTGCACATTGGCACCCGAGCCGAAAAAACCCAGCAGTACCGCAGCAATCACAACGTGAAACGACCACCTTAAATTATGATTGGTCTCCACAAGAGAACCTTTTATTTGATGTATCACTGAATGTGTATGATACAAAAAACTACATTGAGCATACTCATGAAGGCGAGAATGGTACCCGTAATATTTACCATGCTGTATTCGAATCAACAGGATTTGATCTGAAAAATACCGCGCAACTTGACGCACACAAAATCATTGTTGGTCTGGATTATCGAACTGATGACGCCAAATTAGAAGATATCGGGACTGTTTATGATTTAGAAGGTAAAGAATCAGGGAGTGTGATTGGACTGTATGCGCAAGATTATTTTCAACTTACAGACGCATTACAGCTTAGTTATGGGGTGCGATTTGATGATTATTCTCTTGAAGATGATCGAGGCGTTAAGTTTGATTCAAATGGCTTTAGTCCTAACTTGAATGTAAGCTACCAGTTTAACGATAATTTGTCTTTGTATTCTGGATTTGCGCAAGCGTTACGTGGGCAAAAAGTGAAAGAGTTGTTTGTATTAGGTTATTATGAAAATGATGCGAACTTAAGCGAAGAAATAGCCAAAAATTATGAGGTTGGCTTTAAGTACATTGGTGATGCGCTAGTGTTAACTGGTGATGTGTTTGTTTCTTATATTGATGATGCTGTGTCAACATCGAAAAATAATGAACAGATTGAAAGCTCGATTTTAACCAATGTTGGTGATATTAAAAACGACGGATTTAATTTAAGTGCGCGTTATCATTTTGACCTTTTTTCAGCGAGCTTAGCGTTTGGTCGCAGTCAGCCGAAGTGGGAATCGCATATTAATGAACATTTAACCGGCTCGCCTTTAACTGATCAAGATTGGTCAATAGGGACAACGTCAGGGGATACCTGGACTGCTGCACTGCATTATTCACCGATGAGCGATCTTGAAATGACATGGCAGGCGCGTATTGTTTCTAGACTCACAGAAACTGGGGTTAATGTCTGGGACAATAGCCAACTGCCTGAAAAGCCAGGTTATGCTGTACATGATTTACAGGCGAAATGGTATCCATTTTCTGATGAATCCTTTACCGTTAACGCGGCTATAAAAAACATGTTTGATAAATATTACTTTGATCATGCATCGTACGGTAGCCTTGGGCCGATAGATACTGGGATTGCAGAAGCGGGCAGAGATGTGCGTATCACGCTTGCGTGGCAATTTTAGGCAATAAGTACCCAGTCGTGATGATTTAGGTTGTCACGACTGATTGTCTTTTGAGATACAAACCCGCTACACTTCAAGTCATTACGCTTTATCGAGTTTTTCTATTTCATGCAATTAACGCCCACACTCGCAATTTTTGTCGATGTACAAAATGTCTATTACACCTGCCGTCAAGCCTATAAACAAAACTTTGATTACAATCGGTTTTGGCAAGAAGTCACCCATGGTTACGAGGTGAAACATGCCTTTGCTTATGCAATCGGGCGCGATGATGAAAAGCAAAAACAGTTTCAGAATATATTACGAGCAATTGGCTTTGAAATTAAATTAAAACCGTTTATTCAGCGTGCGGATGGCTCAGCTAAAGGTGATTGGGATGTGGGGATCACTATCGATATGATGGACATTGCACAAAGTGTAGATAAGTTAGTTTTAGTTTCAGGGGATGGAGATTTTGCAATGTTATTGGACCGAATTAGTGAAAAATTTCAAAAACCCACCGATGTGTATGGGGTGCCGAGTCTCACCTCTGATATGTTGATCCGCAGTAGTGCACGTTTTATTGCCATTGATGACACCTTGCTATTATAAACAACAGTCATCAATGACTCACGCTCAGGTTTGCTAGACAAATCGGCCATGACCTTTTTCGTAAATTGCATGCAGATGGATATCGATTGCTTTGAGTACTTCAGTGCGACCAATTGTACCGAGTAAATGATTGTCTTTATCGACTACAGGATAAATTTTAGGTTTGTTTTCAGTCATTTCTTGAGCTAATTCAAAAATAGAATGCTCGGTATTAACGGTGAGAGTGTGAGTACTCATTATTTCTTTGACAGTAAAATACGATTCACTGAGATACGTATCGTGTAGCATGCGTTTAATGCAGTCTTGTTCAGAAAGGAAGCCGATTACTTGCTTGTCATCGTTTAAAACTGGGCCACCCGATTGATGCGACAATAATAAGCGTTCAGCTGCTTCTGCCACGGTCATAGAGGCTTTAAAAGTGACAGGCCGTTTATTGAGATAATCAATCACTTTGATAGATTCCATTGAGCACTCCAAAATTTAGCTATTTTTGATTGTTCGTCATTGTGTTATAAAAATACTCGTTCTTTTATAAGCGTAGCGGCTTTTTACGCTTTTGCTGTGCTAATTCATCGTGTGAACCTTGATATTTGTATATAAAGAGATACGACTAAATGCCAACATTGGGTGTTGGGCGTATCGGTGTTATAGTCAGAGTACACAGAGTGGGTGACTATAAATTCAAATCGATAATTTCTATTTAAATGAGAGTGTTAATATTGAGTATTGATTTGTTTTGGATTTTTTATAAAAAGTTAATGACAACGCTGTCATTATTTGTGTAACATTAAATCAACAATGGGTCGAGGGATATTAGACTCGGTAGCATAAAAAAAGCCGAAGCTGATAATAAAACAAGAGAGATTGAGGTCATTTGATGGTTGCAACAAGTGCAAATAAAGACCAGTTATACATAGGTATTGATGGTGGTGGAACTAAGTGTCGCGCGACAATTTATAGTCACGAACAAGGTGTTTTAGGCACCGGTCTTGGTGGACCTGCAAATCCGCTACATGGTTTAGATCGCACGTTAGAATCAATAATGGTGTCAACTCAATTGGCGATTGAAAATGCAGGCTTAAGCTTAAGCGAAGTCAATAATATGGTGGCTGGTTTAGGTTTGGCTGGGGTTAATTTACCCAGTTTGTACAAGCAAATTATCGAGTGGCATCACCCATTTAAAAAAATGTATCTCACTACAGATTTACACACTGCATGCATCGGTGCTCACGAAGGTGAAGATGGCGCGGTGATTATTACTGGCACAGGTTCGTGTGGTTTTTCTTATGTTGATGGCCAAAGCACGATTTTAGGTGGCCATGGGTTTGCTCAAGGTGATAAGGGCAGTGGTGCATGGATGGGGCTTGAAGCCGTTAAAGTGGCACTACTTGATTTAGATGATCTCGGCCCAAAATCAGCCATTACAGAGGCGGTTAAAGCACAATTACAGGCCGAAGATGCGATGGCGATTGCAGAAAAAATGGCAGGCAAACCTTCGAGTGTGTATGCGACTTTAGCGCGCAGAGTGTTTGAATGTGCTAACGCAGGTGATGACGTTGCCATTGCGATTGTTCAAGATGGCGCAGGATATATCAGTGATTTAGCAGCAAAACTATTAGAAAAAAATCCTCCTCGTTTGTCGATGATTGGTGGATTAGCTGAGCCGTTACAAGCTTGGCTTCGTCCTGAAATCGCAGCGCGAGTCGAGTCACCGAAACAGCCGCCAGAAATGGGCGCTGTTTATTATGCTGAAAAATCATTTTTGGTTTAATCAAGGAGCAATGAATGGATCAGGTCTTTCATGTCGAGCGTCTTTTTAATGGCGAATCATTTTTAGATTCCGTTACGCTAACGATTGCTGCAGGTAAAATTCAATCAATTGAAAACGGATTTATCGGTGAGGCTCCTGTGCTTACTGGCACGGTTGTGCCTGGGTTTATCGATGTTCAAGTGAACGGCGGCGGTGGGGCATTTTTTAATGCTGAGCAGACACCTGCGTGTTTAGATAAAATGGCCAAAGCGCATGGTCGTTTTGGTAGCACAGGCTTAATGCCAACTCTGATAACAGATAAAGTTGAGGTGATGCAAGCAGCCGCCGATGCAACCGCGCAAGCCTTAAATGATAATGTCCCAGGCGTGTTTGGTATTCATTTTGAAGGGCCGCATTTATCATTGCCTAAAAAAGGCACGCACAGTGAGCAGTATATTCGCCCGATTTCAGAAGTTGAATTTGCCGTGTATGCCCGAACTGATCTTGGTATCAAAATGGTGACGTTAGCGCCTGAAAATGTCTCTGTTGCAGATATTAAACGCTTAGTTTCTTATGGCGTAAAAGTATGCTTGGGCCATACCAATGCAGATTTTGAAACAACTCAAGCGGCATTGCTGGCCGGTGCAGACGGCTTTACTCATCTATTTAATGCGATGTCAGCCTTTACATCTCGCGAGCCGGGTGTGGTTGGCGCTGCCCTTTGGGATAACAACAGCTGGTGTGGTTTGATTGTAGATGGTCATCACGTCCATCCAACAGCCGCAAAATTGGCTATTCGCACAAAAGCACAAGGTAAAATCTTGCTTGTTACCGATGCGATGCCCCCAGTTGGCACTGATTTAACAGAGTTTGATTTCTTTGATGGTCGTAAAGTTATCCGCACTGGCGACCGCCTAAATTCGACTACAGGTGAACTGGCAGGTTCAGTACTTGATATGGCAAGTGCGGTGCGCAATACCGTTAATAGCCTGGATGTCTCCCTTGGTGAAAGCCTAAGAATGGCTTCTTTATACCCTGCGCAATATTTAGGTTTAAGTACTAAAAAAGGTCGATTATTAGTCGATTTTGACGCTGATTTTGTTGTGCTCGATAACACACTGCATGCGACACACACTTACATCGCAGGTCAGCTCATTTGATACCCGTTCCTGGAATAAAAAACCCCGTTTAGCAATAGGCGGGGCTTTTTTGTTTTTAAGCATAAGAGAAATAACAATGACAATAACTCAAGAAAAACCACAAAAACGCCGTTTAGCGTCGTTGGATGCCTTACGCGGCATGGATATGTTTTGGATACTGGGTGGGGAGAAAATCTTTGCTGCGTTATTCATTTTAACAGGCTGGACCGGATGGCAAGTCGCTCATGGTCAAACGTTGCATAGTAATTGGCATGGCTTTACATTTTACGATTTGATTTTTCCGTTATTTATATTTTTAGCGGGCGTTGCGATGGGGTTATCACCTAAGCGCATTGATCATCTGCCATTTTCTGAACGTCGAGTTTATTACGCCAAAGCTTTGAAACGATTGTTTTTATTAGCGGGTTTTGGGGTTTTGTACAATCATGGTTGGGGAACTGGCATACCATTTAACTTAGACGAAATCCGTTATGCCAGTGTGTTAGGGCGAATTGCTGTCGCGTGGTTTATTTGTGCCATGTTAGTGTGGCACACCAGTCTTCGTACACAGATAATCACAGCGGTGTCGTTATTGTTAGGATACTGGATTTTATTGTGCTTTATTCCGGTGCCAGGTGGACAAGCGGGGCAGTTAACGATGGCCGGTACGTGGAATGCATGGGTTGATCAGCATTTATTGCCGGGTATCAGTTATCAAAATCGCGCCACGGATCCTGAAGGTTTATTATCGAATGTCCCTGCAGTGGTAAATGCACTTATGGGGGTATTTGCTGGTCGACTGATAGCTAAAGCCAATGAGCTTGGTGAGTGGAAAACTGTGGGGTATTTATTTGCGGCTGGTTTAGTCAGTTTAGCTTGTGGTTGGGCGTGGAACCTGATCTTTCCTGTTAATAAAGATCTATGGACCAGCTCATTTGTTTTAGTGACCGTAGGCTGGAGCTTGCTGTTTTTAGCCAGTTTTTATGCTGTGGTTGATTTACTCAATACACAAAAATATTTTTATCCATTTGTCATTATTGGCGCCAACTCAATTATTATTTATTTAGCATCGAGCTTGGTTAAATGGGAATACATCGCACAAAGTGTATTTGGTGGCGTAATCAGTGCAGGTAGTGAGTCATGGCAGCCTATTTTATCCGTTATTGCGTTATTAACGGTGCAATTACTCGTACTGCATTGGCTCTACAAACGTAAAATTTTGATTAGTGTTTAAGCTCTTTTTAGGCTGAAATAAACACAAACATGTAAAAAAAATCGTTAATGGTCTTTACAAAAAAGATCATTAACGCAATAATGACAGCGTTGTCATAATGGTTTGAACCTATTGTCGTTTTATCCCGATTAGGTTTTGATCTATGGTTAATCCAACTGCACGGACGGGTTAATCATAGATCCCATTTTTTCCTCAACTCCTAACTCGAGCCAAGTCATATGCAAATAGTCATCCTGAAAGACGCTGCAGAGGTTGCACAATATGGTGCACAAATCTTTGCTGATCAAATTAATAAAAAAGCAGACTCAGTAATAGGATTAGCGACAGGCTCAACGCCGGTTGCTTTGTATCAAAATCTGATCAGCCGCCAACAAGCGGGCGAAGTGAGCTTTGCAAATGTCACCAGTTTTAATCTTGACGAATACTTGGGTTTAACGGGCGATCATCCACAAAGCTATCGCTTTTTCATGAATGAACAACTGTTTGATCATGTCGATATCAATAAAGCCAATACCTTTGTACCGCCTGGTGATGCAAAAAATCCTCTTACAGCGTGCAAAGAATACGAAGATAAAATCGTTGCTGCGGGTGGCATTGATGTGCAACTGCTCGGCATTGGTCGTAATGGCCACATTGGGTTTAATGAACCGTCATCAGGACTAACATCTCGTACCCGCGTAAAAACGCTGACTAAAGAAACGATTGATGACAATGCGCGCTTTTTTGCTGCCGACGAATATCAACCACACCTCTCGATTACGATGGGGATTGGCACTATTTTAGATTCGCGCAAAGTGGTATTACTGGCGACGGGTGAAAATAAGGCTGACGCTGTACAAGCGATGGTCGAAGGCCCATTAACCGCTTCTTGCCCGGCATCTGCATTACAAATGCATAAACATGCGGTTATCGTGATTGATGAAGCAGCAGCCAGCAAATTAGCGGATGTTGATTTTTACAAACATATTGAAGCTGAAAACCAAAAGTTATTGGCACAATTAGCAGCATTATAAGCCGCTTTAAGTATAAAAAAAGGCCGAAAGGTCTTTTTTTATACTTATTTTGCTACATATTGTGTAGCAAAATAAGAGGGGCTTTGTTAGGCTGATGCTCTTATTAATTGGCAGGAGTGTGTGATGGGGTTACCGATCCCAGGACAAGCCGTGCGAGGCTCGAAAACAGGCAAGCCAATTATGGCTTTGTTTGACTTATTGGGCCGTACTTGGAGCCTAGGTATTGTCTGGCAATTGCGCCATGAACATGCCACGTTCAGACAATTGCAGCTGCGCTGCGAAGTTATTTCCCCGACTTTACTTAATTCTCGGTTAAAAGAGCTGATTGCGCTGCAATTGGTGATGAAAACATCGCAGGGCTATGGTTTGTCGGCCCATGGTTCAGAGCTTGCAAAGTTAATTGAGCCTATGGCTGATTGGTCACAGCAGTGGGCCTCTATGCTTACAACAAGGAGTGCAGATGTTTAATTATGCGCAAATGAATTTAGATCGCGCCAGCCAGCAGCGAAAAGATGCCACATGGATTAAAGAAAAAAAACAGGCAGACAGTAAATGGATACTTACGTATCAAGACAAAAATTTATTTCTGATTGATGAGGCTGAGCCGGTATTTTTATCTCGTCAGCAATTAGGCGCGCTTGATACTGAAAATGCCATTTTTTTAGGCCATCAAGATGAAGAATACTTTTTTGCCTTGGATGTGAGCGATTGTGATGAAGCCACATTAAAAGCCATTGGTTATTTTGGAGAGTTTGTTGATTTAAGACGCTATGGTGGTGCTATTTTTGGTGAACAAGCATCGATTTTGGCTCTATCTCGTGGTGTGTGTTATTGGCATCGGACTCACCGTTATTGTGGTCGATGTGGCGCTCAAAACCGCTTAGCAGAGGCTGGCCACGCAAGACGCTGTACGAATAAAACATGTCATCATTTAACCTTTCCGCGCACTGATCCCGCTGTTATCATGTTGGTGACAAAGGTATTTGATGATGGCATTGAACGTTGCTTACTCGGTCGTCAAAAAAATTGGCCAACAGGCGCGTTATCGACCTTGGCTGGCTTTGTTGATCCGGGCGAAACCCTTGAGCAAGCGGTTGTCAGGGAGGTGATGGAAGAAGCGGGTATTGTTGTTTCTCATACCCAGTATTTGGCGTCTCAACCTTGGCCTTTTCCGTCATCGATTATGCTGGGTTTTATTGCAACAGCGAGCTCGCAGACCATTAAAGTAGACCAAGATGAACTTGAATATGCCCAGTGGTTTACCAAGGTTCAATTAGATAGTTTTGCCCAGTGGGGTGAAGAGACAGATGAATTTAAGTTACCTCGTAAGGATTCGATTTCGCGCTTTTTAATCGAACAGTGGCGCCAACAAGATTAATATGCACATGTCTTGACGTGTAATGGAGACAAAAATGAAAAAAGATACACAGATTGTTTCAACCGGTAGAAAAAAAGAATACACCCATGGCGTTGTGAATCCGGTGGTGCAACGCGCTTCAACCATAGTATTTGATTCGGTTGCACAGATGAAAGAAGCGGTTAAAAATCGCGCGAATAAAACGTTATTTTACGGTCGTCGTGGCACCACCACTCATTTTGCACTGCAAGATGCGATTACTGAACTCGAAAATGGTGCAGGCTGTGCGCTTTATCCTTCGGGTGCCGCTGCGATTAGTAACGCAATTATTTCATTTGTGAAAAGTGGTGATCATATCTTAATGGTCGATACCGCGTACGAACCGACCCGTGATTTTTGCCGCGTGATTTTGAATAACATGGGTGTTGAAACCACGTATTATGATCCGCTTATAGGTGAGGGAATACGTGACCTGATCCGCCCAAATACCCGCTTGTTGTTTCTCGAATCGCCAGGCTCTATTTCAATGGAAGTCCAAGATGTTCCGTTGCTAAGCCGCATTGCTCATGAACATAACATGGTGGTGATGTTAGATAATACCTATGGTAATGGTTATCATTTTAAGCCGCTGGATTTTGGGGTTGATATTAGTATTCAAGCTGCGACTAAATATATTGTTGGTCACTCTGATGTGATGATGGGGGTTGCGGTTGCAAATGAAGAGCACTGGCCACAATTGCGTGAAAACTCTTATTTAATGGGGCAGTGCACCTCGGCAGATGATGCTTATTTAGCGCTCAGAGGGTTACGAACTTTGTCTGTTCGCCTTCAACAACACGAAAAAAGTGCTTTAAAAATTGCCAATTGGCTCAGTACTCATCCGCTAATTGATCACGTTCGCCATCCTGCACTTGAGACGTGTCCGGGTCATGAATATTTCAAACGCGATTTTTCTGGCTGTAATGGCTTGTTTTCATTTGTGATGAAAGCAGGCAATCAAGCGGCGATTAATGCCTTACTTGATGGCTTAGATCATTTCAAAATGGGTTATTCGTGGGG
Source organism: Pseudoalteromonas ulvae UL12 (assembly GCF_014925405.1). NCBI lineage: Bacteria > Pseudomonadati > Pseudomonadota > Gammaproteobacteria > Alteromonadales > Pseudoalteromonadaceae > Pseudoalteromonas > Pseudoalteromonas ulvae. Next base: position 90,549 of record NZ_AQHJ01000026.1, on the reverse strand, counting down.
AGGATTTGAATCCCTTATTACCGCCAATATGGGACTGCAAGGACTACGAAGTGCAACGGGGTGGCAACATGGCCCGATTATTCGGATCCATGTAGGTTTAGAAGATTGTGATGATCTTTTAGCTGATCTTGAGCAAGGTCTTCAACAGTATCAGGCATATTTAGAATAAATAACGCAGTGCTGTGAGTATGAGCTAGTTTGATAAAAGAGCCTGCGCGAGCAGGCTTTTTTACATTAAAAAGGAACAAAAAATACTTTTTAACAAATAAAGGCTCGCTTTCGTTCTAGGCAATGTTTAGTCTGTATTTATAATTAATAAAGAGAAACAATATGTTAATACAACAGAGTATTAGCCGCGCTTGGTGTTTGGCAACATTTGAGATGGTCCGGCTATTTTTTACTAAACGGGGTTTATTGGCACTTGCTGCGTTTGCAACTGTGTGGTTTGTGATTTTGCGCTACCCAGTCAACTCGGCAGTATCAATCGTGTCGTCAGAAGATTTCCGTCAAATGGCGATGCAAATGTTCGGTGTGTTGGGACTCTCCGAGTTACTGACGTGGAAAGTACCCGAATTGGCAATTTATTGGTTGGTGGCGTTGTATTCTTTTCCTGTTTTTGCCTTGTTTGCAGCCAGTGATCAGACATGTTCAGATCGGACGCGAGGCACGTTACGTTTTATTACTTTACGTTCAACCCGTAATGAAGTTGTTTTTGGTCGGTTTATCGGTCAGTTATTGATAGTGACCGCATTGATTGCACTGACTTTATTGGCAACAGTGGCGATGGCGACCTATCGTGAAAGCGCTCTGTTTTTACCCGGCCTATCAAAAGCGGCTTTATTATTTAAAGAGTTGGTATTAGCTGTGTTGCCATTTATTGCTTTGATGGCGTTTTTAAATAGTTTTATTCGCTCGTCAAAATTAGCCATTGTCATGTGTGTACTGTTTTATGGGGTTGGCAGTGCCTTAATTGCGATACTCAGCCACTACCTTCCTTATTCGGAATACTTGTTTTATATCTATCCGGGCTTTCAATTAAACGACGTCATTGGGCAGCAAAGTTTCTCTGTTTCTAACTATGTGACTCCATTAATTCAAACAGTCTGTTACTTGGCAGCAGCGAGCTATGTTATGAAAAGGAGTGCATTATGAGCCAACTAATTACTGTATCAGGCCTTAATCATTTCTTTGGGGCTAAACAGGCGCTTAAAGAAGTCAGTTTTGAAATTCAGGCAGGGCAACCGGTTGCTTTGGTCGGGCCTAATGGAGCAGGAAAAACAACACTATTTAGTATTCTATGTGGTTATTTACAGGCAAGCTCTGGACACGTTGAGATACTCGGTCATCAAGCAGGTAGTGCCGCATTATTTGGTCAATTAGCGGCATTACCTCAAGATGCGGTGCTGGATCCGCGTTTTTCAATCGCCCATCAACTGACTTTTTATGGGCGCTTACAAGGCTTGAGCGCAAAACAAAGTAAGGACGAGGCGCTCAGAACTCTTGAGCTTGTTGGACTTAGTGAGGCATTGAATGAAAAGCCCGCGGCGCTGTCGCATGGTATGCGCAAGCGAGTGAGTATCGCACAAACTCTGATTGGCTCGCCTAAAATAGTCATGCTTGATGAAGCAACCGCGGGGCTTGATCCCTTGCATGCTCGAGAAATTCGTCAGTTAGTGGCTGATTTATCACAAGATATTACATTCATTTTGAGCTCTCATGATTTAACTGAACTTGAGCGTTTATGCCAGCAAGTGTTGTATCTTGAGTTGGGACAAATGCATCAACATCAAACATTAGCAAGCGATGCAACACAGGGCTTTTTAACGTTATCGATGAGCCAAAAACAGCCTGAGTTAATTACTCACCTTGAAGCAATGGCAGAAGTTAGCTCGGTCACTATGCCGCAAGATCGTGAGTATTTAATCAGCCTTGCTCCTAATGTGTTATGCCATGAAGCTGATATTAAAATTTTACAAGTTTGTCATCAAAATCAATGGCGATATCGCAGTTTGGTTAATGGGAAAACACTAGAAAATCAGTTGTTTGAATAAATAATAGTGGCGTGGCTTGTCGAGTAATTGTGGCAAGCTACACTCTACTGGTCATGAACAAATTACACAGGAGAAGCACATGGGTTTATTAAGTGGATTAATGGGTAATGCCAGTGAAGTCGATCAGGATGATTTAGATTCATTACTTAACGACACGCTAGTCGATGGTGAGTCTGTACAAAAGGCCTATAAAGTCATTCGTGATATGTTCATTTTTACCAACAAACGCCTTATTTTAATTGATAAACAGGGTGTGACGGGTTCAAAAGTGGAGATGCTTACCATCCCTTACAGTAAAATCACCAAATTTAGTAAAGAAAGTGCAGGGCATTTTGACTTAGACGCAGAGCTTAAAATTTGGATTGGCTCAGAGCCACAGCCATTGGTCAAAGAGTTTAAAGCTGGTGATAATATCAACGATGTCTACCGTGTACTAGGGCAATTTGTTTTATAAAGTCACAACACAAATCAGTAGTAAGCCTTTAATTATCTTGGTTTATTACTGATTTTTTATTGTTATTATCAGCAGTACGGGTAACAATAATACCGCGTACTATATACAGGAAAAAATAGAATGAAAAAGTTGCTTGCGCTTGCTTGTATTACTAGTGCACAGGTAGTTGTTGCTGCCGATTATCAGACCTTTGCTAGCTTAAGTTACCTTGACAGTAAAACCTCTGGTTACGATGGGTTTGTACTTAATGCAACTCACTACTTCGCAGCACAAACAACGGGCGGAGTGATGGATGAATTTGGTTACCTTGATACGGATTCAAAAATATTTGCTGAGCTGAATAATTTAGGTTCGGACGAATTAGTATCGGTTGGCGGTGAGTATTTTTATAATGAAAACTTTTTCGTCAATGGCTCGTATGCGCGTTACGATGACTCAGATGCAAACAGCATAGGTTTAGGTTATTTACTCAATGATAATTTAAAACTGAGTGTATTTCGTTTTGACAGTGATAATGCAGATGAACAATTTCACATTAATGCCTCTTACAGCCATCAATTAAGCGGCAAAGATTATATAGGTGTCACATTTGATAGTGATACGGATTTTGATGTGCAGCAGATCTCAGCTCGTTATTTTATGGCTTTGACTGAGCAACAATATTTAGCACTGAATGCCTCTGTTTATCATTCTGAAGACGATGATATTTTGAGCGCTGAAGCGAATTATTATTTTAACCCTGCAATGTCTTTGGGGGTTGGGGTCAGTGATTCGCAGTGGTTAGTTAAAACAAAAATGTACATCGATAACAACATTGCGGTTTTTGCCAGTTATCAAGATCAGCAAGAGCTGTTTCAGATTGGTGTATCAGGTCAATACTAATCGTTTTTTGGTCTTTTATTACAAAAAAGCTCGTTCAATTATGAACGAGCTTTTTTATTTTAGTTGCTAGCAACTTGCAACTTGTTTACCAGCCACATTGACGATCTTTATTTTGCTCATCAAGATAAGTTTGAAGCGGTGCAAAGTAATCTAAAATTGCAGTTGCATCCATTTCAGGTTTACCTGTCACTGAGGCTAGCGCTTCTTGCCACGGACGGCTAGAACCCATTTCTAACATGGCATTTAAACGCTCACCAGCTTCTTTAGAGTTATACACAGAGCAGCGGTGAATCGCTTCTTTATTACCTGCGATTTCACATAAACTTCTGTGGAATTCAAACTGTAAAATGTGCGCAAGGAAATAGCGTGTATAAGGTGTATTGCCTGGTACATGGTATTTTGCACCTGGATCAAAGTCTGCTTCGCTACGAGCAATAGGGGCTTTTACACCTTGGTATTTTTCACGTAAATCCCACCAAGCTTGGTTGTAGTTTTCTGGTGTTACTTGGCCAGAAAATACCTGCCAGCGCCATTGGTCAACTAATAAACCAAACGGAATAAATGCGACTTTATCCATTGCCATTTTCATTAATAAACCAATGTCTTTTGATTCATCTGGCACTTGATCAAGAAGGCCGATTTCTTTTAAGTAGCCCGGCGTTACCGATAACGCAATGGTATCACCAATGGCTTCGTGGAATCCGTCGTTAGCACTTTCTTGATAATACAAAGGCAGCTTATTATAGGCACGTTGATAGAAGTTATGTCCTAATTCATGGTGAATAACTGAGAATTCTTCACCGGTACGCTGAATACACATTTTAATACGGAGATCATCTTTACTGTCTAAGTTCCATGCTGAAGCATGGCACTGTACGTCACGATCTTGAGGTTTGGTAAATAAAGAACGTTCATAGAAAGTATCAGGCAGTGGATCAAAACCCATAGACGTGAAGAATTTCTCAGCGCCTTTTACCATGGTTAATTCGTCGTAATTATGTTTGGCAAGCAGTTCTGTAACATCATAGCCAGGATCTGCGTTTTCAGGCGCGACCAAGTCATAGACATTGCCCCAAGTTTGTGCCCACATATTACCTAATAAATGTGCAGGAATAGGTTGATCTTGTGGAACTTTATCTGTGCCATACTTTTCGCCTAATTTTGCGCGAACATGACAATGTAGTGAATTATAAAGTGGTTTCACTTGGCCCCAGATGCGATCTAGCTCTTTGGCGAAATCATCAGCAGGCATGTCATATTTACTGCGCCACATTGCGCCAGTATCCGCATAACCAAGCTCTTTTGCGCCTTCGTTGGCAAGAATGACTTGTTGCTCGTAAAGTGGGCGCATTGGTTTAGACACTTGACGCCAACCTTGCCATAAATCAAGTAACTCATCGTAATCACGGCTGCTGGCCATTTTGGCTGTCATGTCACCTAGGCTGAGGCATTCGTCTTCAGTTTTACAGTATTTGCCTTTTCCGTATAAGCCACCTAATTCGGCCATTAATTTTGACAGCTCTGCATTTTTGGCTTCATCTTGAGGGGCTGCCAAGGTTAGCGCTTGTTTGAGTTTATCAAGCTTGCGGCGTGTATCGGTGTCTAATTTAAGATCATTAAATTTCGCCGCTTCATTGGCTAAACGCACAACTGCTGCGGTCATTTTCTCGTTTACTGCGGCAGACAGTTCAGAAGTATCATGGGTGATGAAGTTAGCATAAACCCATTCTGCACGGCTTGATTCTAGATAAAGCGCTTTGAGTTCTTTTTCTGAAGCGACAAGAAACTGCTTGGCGTCTTCAGCGGTTGCAGCAGCTACAACAGGGGCTGTTTGAGTTGTTTGTTCATTATTACAGCCGACTAAGGTCAAACTGGTGCTGACCATTAGCGCGGTTAAGCTTAATTTAAAGGTTTTTGTTTTCATGGTGTTTCCTGAAACATTTTTATTGTGTGGTTTGCATCATAGCAGGGCAGTGAAGGTGGGTAAATTGCTATAGATTGATCCTCAATTGTGATTTTAACGAATTTTAGAAAATCGTTGTATTAACAAACAATTAATCAGTTATGATAGGCATAATGTAAATCATGCACAGTGTAATTACACTATGTTGTAAACCAAGCTTTATGTGAATATTTAGGTCTTAAATCTGATTTGCCAACAACAAGACTTTACAGCACATCGGGCTATACTTAACGTCAATGTTTTGAATTCACTAAAAAGGGATCTTGTATGTCTATTTTTATCCTCTTGATTGTGGCGGTCATCGTCATTTTCATGGTCACTGATATCCGCATGAGTGTGATCAGTCGGCCAGCCTTTAAATTTTTCAAAAAAGTCTTACCGCCACTTTCTCAAACCGAACGAGAAGCGATGGAAGCAGGCGATATTTGGTGGGATGGTGAGTTGTTCACAGGTAACCCTGATTGGCAAAAACTGCACAGCTATGCCAAGCCTGCGTTGTCAGAAAAAGAACAAGCCTTTTTAGACAACCAAGTGCACACGCTGTGTAACATGCTTGATGACTATAAAATTGTGCATCAAGATAAAGATATGCCCAAAGAAGTCTGGCAATACCTTAAAGATGAAGGTTTTTTTGCGTTGATTATCCCAGAAAGCTATGGCGGGCGTGATTTTTCAGCGATTGCAAATTCGACCATAGTATCAACCATTGCCACGAAAAGCTTAACGGCTGCGGTTACGGTGATGGTGCCCAATAGTTTAGGCCCTGGTGAGTTGTTGATGCACTATGGTACTGACGAGCAAAAAGAACGCTGGTTGCCAAGTTTAGCAAAAGGAAAAGATGTGCCTTGTTTTGCATTAACAGGCCCAGAGGCCGGCTCTGATGCTGGCTCTATTCCCGATACTGGCGTTGTCTGCGAAGGTGAATTCAATGGTGAAACCGTACTTGGGTTACGTTTAAATTGGTCAAAACGTTACATTACGCTTGCGCCTGTCGCTTCAGTATTAGGGTTGGCGTTTAAAATGTATGATCCTGATGGTTTATTAGGTGATCAAACAGATATTGGGATTACCTGTGCTTTAATACCAACAGATCATCCGGGAGTGCAAATTGGTGAACGTCATTATCCGATGGCAATGGCCTTTATGAATGGTACAACTTATGGTGAAGATGTCTTTATTCCCCTCGATTGGATAATTGGTGGGCCGGAATTTGCTGGGCGTGGTTGGCGAATGTTGGTCGAATGCTTAAGCGCTGGACGAGGCATTTCGTTACCAGCTTTAGCCAGTGCGACAGGCCACTTAAGTGCGAGAATGACAGGCGCCTACGCTTATGTACGTAAACAGTTTGGTTTATCAATTGGTAAATTTGAAGGGGTACAAGAGTCATTAGCGCGCATAGGTGCTCATACCTACGCACTCGAAGCAATGCGTTTAATGACTGCGGGTGCCATTGATATGAAGTTGAGCCCATCAGTCGTGACTGCGATTGCGAAATATCACATGACAGAAATGAGCCGAACAGTGGTCAATGATGCGTTTGATATTCATGCTGGTAAGGCCATTCAACTAGGACACAATAACTATTTGGCTCATGGCTACATGGGAGTGCCGATTTCGATAACTGTCGAAGGGGCGAATATTCTGACCCGAAATTTAATGATTTTTGGTCAAGGAGCCACCCGTTGTCACCCGTATGTCCTAAAAGAAATGGAAGCCGCTGCCAATGAAGATCATGAAGCAGGCTTAAAGCAGTTTGATGAATTGTTAGCTAAACATATTTTGTTTGCAGGGACTAATGCCACAATGGCGCTATTTCATGGTCTGACAGGTGCACATTTTAATTCATCACCTGTATCAGGCATGACAGCTGGATATTACAAACAACTCGGTCGTATGAGCCGTGCTCTGGCTATTTGTACTGATGTATCTATGTTGATTTTAGGTGGTGAGTTAAAACGAAAAGAGATGATTTCGGCGCGTCTAGGCGACGTATTAAGTCATTTATACATCGCGTCTTCGGTGTTAAAGCGTTTTGAAGATCAGGGTCGCCAGCAGTCTGATTTACCGTTTGTTCAATATGCGATAGAAAACAGCCTGTATGAAATAGGCCAGGCAATTTATGGCTTTTGTGATAACTTCCCGAATAAAGTCATTGGTTTTACGTTAAAGCGTTTAGTGTTTCCATTAGGCAATAGCTATAAAAAACCCAATGATGATGCAGCTCAGCAGATTTGCACGCACATGCAACAACCTGGAGTGATGCGAAATCGTCTAACACATTTATGTTTTATTGATGATAATGCAGGCACTGGGGTGATGGAGCAGGCATTCCAAGCTATGTATCGCTGTGAAGGTTTATTTGCCAAATTGAGCAAGGCCCAACATAAAGGTCAACTTCCTGCCAAGGTCTCGATTGTTGAGCTGATTGAAAAAGCGAAGTTCAGTAAACTGATCAGTGAAGATGAAGCAGAAACCATGCTAGCGGCGAATGAACTGCGATTATTAGCAATCAATGTTGATAACTTTGCACCTGGAGAGCTCGAAGGGACAAACGTTAAGGCATCAAAGTCTAAAAAATCAAAAGCGGCTTAAGGTCATTTAAATACTAAAAAGCCAACAATCTGTTGGCTTTTTTATTATCGGCCATATGGGTCGTCGATAATCTTTTCGACAAACCAAGTCGATTTCACTTTAATCAGCTTAATACTGCGCATATCGTCTACTTTATTACCATTGAGCTGGCCTGAAAAAATCAGCGTGATTGTGGCATTATCACCATATATTTTGCGAACAGAGCGACTGGTTTGATCAACCTCTAGATTTACACTATCAAATTGCATATTAATAACGTTACGAGCGAATTGCTTGGTTGAGCCATAAGATTGAATGATCCGCGCTAATTTAGGGGTCGACATTTCCATGACTTTTTCTAAATCTTGGTCGTTATACATGGCATGGAAAAAAGTAATTGCGGCGAATTCTGGCGTATTAGTGTCACCTTTGATATCTGGGCCATCATCTCCACAAGCCATCAGAAACAAAGCACACGTCGCTATTAACATTGAACGAATGTAAGACATAGATTTTTACCCTTTAACATTATCGAATTGTGTAAATACTTTATAACTATATCAGCTGAAAATGGATGCGCAAACCTATCATTAAAGCAAAAAAAAAGGGCACTTACGTGCCCTAATTCAAATACTTATTGATTACTGAACAAGTTCTTGATCGCTGAACTCTTCAGCAAATAACGGTGAAGTTAAGTAGCGCTCAGCCGAGCTCGGTAAAATTACAACGATGTTCTTATCGGCGTTTTCAGGCTTTTCAGCAATTCGAATAGCTGCAGCAACCGCAGCACCAGAAGAAATACCGGCAAGGATACCTTCTTCTTTCATTAAGCGGTGAGCAGTGGCGATAGCTTCATCATTTGACACTTGTTCAACACCATCAAGCATCTCTAAATCAAGGTTGCCTGGGATGAAACCAGCACCGATCCCTTGGATTTTATGAGGTCCTGGTTTGATTTCTTCTCCGGCTAATTTTTGAGAAATAACCGGTGAATCAACAGGCTCGACCGCGATAGATTTAACATTTAAACCTTTTTCTAATTTAAGGTAGCGGCTCACACCTGTGATAGTACCGCCAGTCCCTACACCTGCTACGAAGAAATCAACCTTACCATCGGTTGCTTCAAAAATCTCAGGGCCCGTAGTTTCAAAGTGGATTTTAGGGTTGGCTGGGTTTTCGAACTGTTGTAGTAAAATGAATTTTTCAGGCTCTGCTTGTTGGATCTCTTGTGCTTTTTCGATTGCGCCTTTCATGCCTTTAGCGCCTTCAGTCAATACTAAGTTTGCACCAAGTGCTTTTAGCAGTTTACGACGCTCTAAGCTCATTGTGTTTGGCATTGTCAGTGTCAGTTGGTAACCACGAGATGCGGCAACAAATGCAAGTGCTATACCTGTGTTACCTGACGTAGGCTCAATAATTTGCTTGTCTTTGGTTAATTCACCTGATTTTTCTGCTTCCCAAATCATCGAAGCACCAATACGACATTTAACGCTGAAACTTGGGTTACGGGCTTCAATTTTGGCAAAAACATTACCCGAGGTAACGCGGTTTAATTTAACAAGCGGTGTGTTACCAATTGCCAGAGAGTTATCATTAAAAATTTGAGACATGTGCTTTCCTTAAAGTTGATCCGATTAGGAATCTATTGAATCTAGCATACAATTATGACCTAAAAAAAGAAGGAAGGATTGGCTATAACTTATATCAATTAAGCTTATCTTTTTGTAATTAAAAAGGGCCGCAGCCCTTTAATTTACAGTAACCAGGCATAGCTGAGTTTCAAGAATATGGCTCGTTCAGCGCGCTTCAGTCGCTCGATGTCATCATCTTGATAGCCATTATCCGAATAACCAGCAAAAAACACGGTTTGTGGATTCACTTTATATGAATATAACAGTTGTGTAGAAAAGCTTTGGTACTGCTCATTGACAGGTTTAAGGTAATTATCAGCATTGCGGTCGATATCGGTATAAATAAACGCTAGACGTAAAAAGCTTTTAATATCAAATTGATATGTTATACGTGCATCGGTTAAATTGGCCGTAAATAAATCTGCATTGGCGGCATTCATTTTCTCATAAGTGTGGCGTAGCTTCAGTTCTAGGTGACGGGTTAAATTGAAGTTAACCACTGGGCGTATCCGAACGCGCTCACCAATTCGGTTATTGCTGAGGTCAATTTGATCCCCAGATGACAGATTCATACTCATAAATAAACCTGCCATAGGTTTTATTTCAGCATACAGAGCGACTAAATCTTCATCAAATAAAGTCGTATTACCATCGATGACTAACGAACTTTTATCATGACGCAAACCGGTTCTTTGACGCTGCATCAGTTCTAACTGGACATAACTTTGTAATGGCCCATTGATAGAAAAGCTGGCTTGTAACTCCTTTTCGAGCAGCTCTTGATTATCGTTGTGACTGATATCCCAATCACTGTAAAACTCCATGCGATTCCACCAAGTTTTGTCATCTCCATACCAGCGGTAGCGCCCACCCGTGACAAACTTATTAAAATCAACTTGGCCCATAAAACCAAGATCAGCCCTAAACTCATCGCCAATATTGCTGTAATTTGAAAACGCCATCCAGTGTTTTTCATTGTGTTCATAACTAATGCGATAGGCGTTATCCTTTAGCGGTGTATCCGATAATACCCGCAGCAGCGGTTCGCTATAAGCACAGTCACTGCCAATTTCACACTCGGTTTCGTCTGGGTTATCGCAGCTTTGACTCCCACACAAATTATCAACGAATTCGTCACTGTATTGAGTATCTGACTGCGCATATTGGAACACAAAAGTATCACTGTCTGTGAAACGATATTTGGTGTCTAAGCTGACCATGTAGTTATGGTAATCATCAGACTCTCTGGCGGTTGTTGTGGCGGCGATTGAGAAATCATTTGAAAAATCATAACGATAACGTCCTGCAGCATTTTTTGACTTGTTATCAAGCGACACTATGGTTGAACCTAAATTACCAGGGATAATGATGTTACTTTGTTGATCGTTGGCAACAAATGCAGCGAAGTTATGCTGACCAACGTTCCCGGTCACTTTTGCGCCAAAATCAGGCTCTGCAACATTGCGGGTATAAATTAAATCCCAAGGGGAGGTGAAGTAATCGGCATTATCGGCAAAAAACGCCCGTTTTTCGGGGTAAAATAGTGCAAAGTTATCATTGATGCTGAGCTGTGCTACATCGGCTTCAACTTGAGAGAAATCAGGGTTAATCGTGGTATTGAGTGTCACATCCGGTGTGATCCCCCATTTCACATCTAAGCTTGGTTCAATCGTCGAATCATCTTGCCAATCAGGGTGAGCACTGCTGATGTCGCGCTGTTGACTTTTTCCCATCACAAGTGCTGGGACAATAGTGAGGTTGTTTCCTTGTTGAGTCTGCTCAAATCCTGTGACGGTATGCATTTGGCAAATCCAACAATTATTATTGTGATCGATTTTTATGCTTGAAACGCGCAGTCGCTCATTGCGAGGTATAAAACGTACAAACTCCATTGCCATTTGTTTGGTTTTGACGCTGTCATCAAAGTTGAGCATCCGAAAGGGAATGGCCACTTCGACGATATAACCTTGTTCATTGATTTGCCCGGCACTTTCCCAAATACCATCCCAAGCATCGCTTTCTTGCTTGGTCAGTTCATTTTCAATTGAATCCATTTGCACACCTAATGGATTAATAAAAAACTGATAAGCGAGCTTTTGATTATTAAAAGAATCAATTTTTAACCCAACTAAATCATCATCCCATGCCCGATCTCTATCTCGGTAAAAAGCACGGATGTGCTCGGGAGATGAATCAAATGCTTGGTAGGCAATATAGAGCATCTCGCCATTTTCATAGACGAGCACATCCATTTTTTCGTCACTGGGGATATTTTCATACGGCCAAGTAACATTATCGACTTTAATCGGGTAAGCCTGTTGCCAGTGAGGTTCATCTAATACTCCATCAATCACGGCACTTTTTGCAATGTAAGGAATATCAATTTTATCGGCAGCAAACAGAGAATGAGTAAAAAAACAAAAGGCAGCAGCAACAGTGCGTTTTATCATGAAGAGTCCAGAACAATGTGATTTTAAAACAGAAATTGTGAATTAAATTAGGCGCAAATGTATCATGAAGCAATTTTTTAACGATTAAATGCTTTTTTGTAGGATGAGATAACGATTCAATAACAAAAAAGGGCCGCCTAAGGCAGCCCAATCAAATAGGGAGATTAAGGCTTTAAGTTGTCTAGCGCATCGCAAAAACAATTAAACTTGGGAAAACAAAGAACACACCCAATACATAACTAAGTGCCATCAGTTTGTTTTCTGCGCCAATGATAGCTAAGCGGTCTGCCGCTTTTAACGGTAAATCACGAAGCATTGGAATACCGTAAATAATCGCCACAGCAAGCACATTAAATAATACATGAACCAACGCAATCGTCAGTGCCACAGCAGCAGTTGGACCCGAAATTGCGGTTGCAGCAAGTAAAGCTGTAATGGTGGTGCCAATATTCGCTCCTAACGTAAACGGGTAAATTTGTTTAGTTGAGAACATGCCACTGCCTGCTAAAGGGATCATTAAGCTTGTCGTGGTGGAGGAAGATTGCACCATAACTGTCACCATCGCACCTGAGGTGATCCCTGCGACAGGGCCTTTACCGATGGCACTGTGTAAAATACCTTTCGCTTTACCTACCATCACTTGCTTTAAGATTTTACCGAGCCCAGTGACAGAGACTAAAATTAATCCAATCCCTAAAATAACCAGTGCAATGCCTAAGCTTTTTCCATCTAAGAAACCAAGCACAGATTTGAAGAAATCAACACTTGGGCTGATCATCGCTTTCATAAAGTTCATGCTTTTAAGCGATAGGTTGGCATCAGAGATAAACAGCTGCGATAAACTAGTGGCTATTTTTTCTAAAAAGCCAAAAGCCAATTCAAGGGGTAAGAAAATAATGACTGCGAGTAGATTAAAAAAGTCATGAACGGTTGATGCACTAAAGGCTCGTCTAAACTCGGCTTTTTCTCTGACATGACCAAACGAGACAATGGTATTTGTGATGGTTGTGCCAATGTTAGCCCCCATAATCATCGGGATGGCAATGTTTAACGGTAAGCCGCCTGCGACTAAGCCGACGATCACCGAAGTCACGGTTGATGAGGATTGTACTAAGGCAGTGGCTAATGCACCCATTAATAACGCGACAAACGGATTCGTTGCGAACGCAAAAATCTCTTTAGCGCCTTCGGAACCACCCGAGAACAGCTTAAAACCACTGCTGACAGTACCCACAGCGACAAGCATCAAATAAACAAGAAAAGCCACGCAAAACCAATTAAAGATTTTTTGCGGTAAACGAGGTTGTGTATGCATTATAAAGTGTCTCAGCCACAGCAAACATCATTTCTGCCTGGCTTGTTTAAGTGTGATTGCATCCTGCAAAGGTAAAAATGAATCAGTGCAAAAACAGCACTCATTCTGCGTTGTGCGGCATTAAACAGTAGATTTGTTACAGATATATTTCAGTAGCAGAACGTGGAATTAAAACTTACATTAAAATAACTTAAAAGCTTTTTAATCAGGCAGTTAGGCTTGTTGGTTGTGTCTTTTTTAAAGGGGAGTGTGGTGAAATAGGCCTCAGTAATGAGGCCTATTATGACTATGTATAATTATGCAAATTGTTTTTGATTACTGAGTTTAGCATTTTCAGATTTGAGTTGTTCATTCAAACTTTGCACTTGTTTAAGTTCATCCTCGAGCTGACGCGCTTTAGATTGTGCTTGTTCGGCACTATTTGTCAGGCGCTCAAACGTGTTGGTTGAGTTTTGCTTAATAAAATCAAGTTGCTCAGAAATTCGTTTGTTTTCAGAAACTGCTTTTTTGGCCTCTGTTTGTTCATTAATTAATGCGCTTTCGAGTTCTTTTATTTTAGCAATTGCTTGTTCTGAGTTGGTAGTGAGACGCTCAATCGTTGAAGTCGAACTGTTTTTAATGAAATTCATTTGCTTTGACAACTGGATATTTTCATTTCTAAGTTCGGTCATCATTTGTTGAGAAGACAGCACTTCTTCGCGCGCTTGCTCGACTTCTGTCTTTTGGCTATTGAAGGTTTCTTGCTGGCTTTCATTGATTCGTTTAGCTTCTACATTTTGTTTTTTCAGCTCTTCAATATTTTGCTCTGCGGCTTGTAAGTTTTGTTTAAGCTGCTTAATTGCTAAGGTCGAATCTTCAAGCTCACTACCGTGTTGTTCAAACTGTGCTTCACTGTCTTTAAGCTGCTGCTTTAATTTGCTGACTTCTGAGGTGAATGCTTCGACTTCGCCTTGAAGGGACGCAATAATGTCTGCTTTTTTGGTTAATTGCTCGGTTAAAGACTGGGTTTTTGCAATTGCATCAGCGGTTGCTTTTGCAATTTGTTCATCTCGGCCATCAACCAAAGACTTAATTTTTGAATTGCTATCGGTGGCAAGGGTCGCGAGCTTACTTTCAAACTCATTTTTGAGTTCGCTGACTCGTTTTTCACTTTGCTCTTGGGTATTGGTCAATACACTTTGATGCTTCGCTGTTAATTCACTGACTAGTTTTTCGTTTGACTGGGTCAGATCAGTAATGTGTTTGTCGTAATTTTGTTTTAATTCAGCAATGGTTTGATTACGGTTATCGGTTAACTCACTAATGAGTGATTCATACCCTTGTTTTAACTCAGATAGTTCTGCCGCTGTTGAGTTACTTAAATTAGATAGTTTTTCTTCGTAGCTGTCTTTTATTTCAGACAGATTTTTTTGAGCATCGTGATTGAGCGCTAAAATTTGTTTTTCGTAATGGTTTTTAAGCTCAGTGACTTGCTGCTGATTTTTTTGTTCAAGATCGTGAAGGGTATTGTCAAAGTTTACTTTGTCTTCTTTAACTTGCTCTGAGAGTTCTTTAACTGATTGACGTAACTCGGTTAATTCAGTTTCGGCTTCGTCTAGGCTTCTTAACGATAAGTTCTCGACTTCTAAGGCTTGCTCTAACTGGGTGTCTTGATCATGATTTAGCGCTTTTGCGTAGCGTTCGACTTCATTTTTAAACGATTCTAAAAAATCTTTGCTCAAGCCTGCAGGCTCGGCATTGGCTTTTGAGTGTTCGTGTAATTCCTGACGCCATTGCTGATAAAAGCCTAAAATTTTAGCTTGCGGGCCTGAAGACTGAGCGAGAATTTTGGCGGCGGTGACTTTTTTACCTGCAATCAAAAGTTCATCACAGATTTTTTTTATATCTTGGTAATTTGTTGTCATTTTTTTCCTCTACGTAAGTAGATAATTTACCATTTATAGGAAAAGTTGTAGCTAAAGTATTTGTATTATTTCAATTGATAAGTTGTTTCTTTTTATACACAAATGCCACAAAACCTAGAGAAGACACGTATTCTTAGAAAATAGGGCTCAGCATTAAGTGTGAACAAAAAATCAACAATTAACATACAAATGTCATAATTGGGACATTGGCTAAATTACGCTAATTTCTCCTAGGGATCAAGGAAGGAAATAGCCCTATTAATACAATTAGTTCAATAGTTTTGTTGTCCACATTTTATTGCGTTTGTTAGTTTATATAACTCGCTGTTTATAGTTAAGTTTCTAAATGGTATCCATCACTCTTCCTATATTGAAGCATACGCCAACTCTTTGGTTTTATAGAGCCTTTAGATAATAAAGCCAGTATTTTGTCAGTTTTGCAGTGTGAGTGAGGTTGGCTGGTCGTTTCACATTTTTATTTCAATATACTCAATAGTGTTGAGCATTTGTTTCGTGCGGTGTTTAGGAAAGGAAATTAGGCTTGTTCCCTTTTTGTTTTTTGTCATGAGATTGACTCATTAAAGTCAAAAAATTGCCATTGATTCAGAGTACCTTTTGCGCATAAAGCAAAGGAGAGACCATGTTACAATTAAAAAAACGACCATCAATTATACATAAACGCAGTAGTGCGAATAAAGTGTATGTACCTGGTAATGCTCGCGATAATCATTATTTACTGGTTTCATTTCGACCTGAACATGTAGCACTGGCAACAACGGATCCTCGGTTCGCTGATAATTACCGTCAGTTTAGCGAACAATTTTTTGCGTTATGCCAACGTTATGAATTACATAATACGCATATTATCGCCAATGGTAAGTTAGCCAGAGTTCGTTATGGTGAAGAGCAGCAACATATTGAAACAGATGAACAAATTATCTTTTTTTATCACCCAGCGATGCATACAGGCCATCATTTATTTGTTAATGAAGCGCAAACGGTCGATAAAATTGATTTGTTGTTTTTAGCCAGTGGCGAGCAATTGCGAGAGACTGCGTACTTATTTCATCAGCAAGTGATGGCGTTAATGGCGGAGTTTGCTTTGTTAATGAATGTGCCGCTAAACCAGATTAAAGTCAAAGATCATCAGCACTTAACTTATGATTTATATGCCCATAAACGGGGTCATAAACAAACTAAAACCCATGGTTTGAGGCAGCTTAGCTATCGCTATCAAGAGCAGGGACTGGAAATTAGCCCGCACAGTCAAAACCTGACATACGCGATCACAAATATTCCCGTTAACTTGACGATGCGCCAAAAAATTCATCAAGAGTTTGATGAGCATATTCGCTATCGGGATTTTTATCAGTCGGTTATCACACAAGTAACCCGATTATGCCGCCAATATGAGTTGTCTCATTGGGTGCTTGTCGCCAATGGCCAAATTCCATTAATTCGAGCAACGACTCAGCATGCAGAGTCGGCTCGACGAGAGTTATTAGATATTGGTATGGATGCGGTGCAGGCATATCAGCCACTTATTTTTGTGGATGAAGCTCAATTAGTAGATAGCCTAAGTTTGGTATTTATTGCCACAGATCAAGATTTACAGCGTAACGGCTACGGTAAATTTGTAAATCAACTCACGATGATGATTAAAGAGTTAAGCGTCTCACTTGGTTTAGAGCCTGAGCGTGATGCATTGATATTGCGCTTTTTCCAGCATTTATCATACAAATTGTCAGCCTAAACATAGACCTTAGTCTCAATATTAACCTGTTTATAGACTATGGTAAGCTGTTCTTTTTACATTGAGAATGAGGAAAAGAGATGGAACAGTTTGAATGTGTCACAGTAGGTAAGGTGGCTAATGTGTATTTTGATGGTCAAGTGACGAGCCGTACAGTGACATTTAAAGATGGCAGCAGAAAAACACTGGGAATTATGCAGCCAGGTGAGTATGAATTTGCCACTTCATTAGCTGAAGTCATGGAAATTACTCAAGGGCAGCTAGAGGTATTACTACCAGAGCAGACCCAATGGCAAGCAATTCGTGCGGGTGAATTGTTCGAAATTGCTGCTCACCAAACCTTCAAAGTCAAAGTGCATACGATCACTGATTATTGTTGCTCGTATTTCGAGTAACATCGACAAGATACTAAATTAGAGGCCATGTGCCTCTTTTTTTGATAAAAAACATAGCTCTTTTAAATAAGAAGTTTTTATTCGTCAAAAACAATAAACTTGTTTATCCTCAGATGATTAACTGTTTTAAAGGAACCCCCGTGAAATATATATTCTTGTTGATTAGCTTAATTGTTACAGGCTCTGCTGAGGCGACAGCAGCTAAACTGCAATCAGGCCCTGTGATAACGCCCTTTGGTAAACATTACCAAGTTGATTCGGCCATACCGGTCAGTGCGCAGACACGACTTAAAGTGGTGTTTGATGTCAGTGAGCAATCGGGAACGAAAAAAGAAAATCGTTATTTCAATAGTTTAGCGCGGTTTATCAACATGCATGTAAGTGCGGGTGTACCCGTTGAGAACATTGAGCTAGCGTTAGTTGTTCATGGTGATGCGGGATATGATTTACTCAATGATGGCGGTTTTCAAAAAGAGTATCAGCGTCCTAACCCGAGTGCGCCGCTTATCAGTCAATTACTGAGCAATAATGTAAAAGTGTATCTATGTGGCCAATCAGCTGCTTTTTTAGATATTAAACAGACTGATTTAATTGATGGGGTCGAGGTGGCGTTATCGGCTATGACGGCACATGCTGTCTTAGCTCAACAAGGTTATACATTTAACCCATTTTAATCGTGCGAAGGTCAATAATTCATTTTTTACTACGCTGGTGTAGTGTTGTTTTATTTGCACTCCCAGCTCACGCGACCGTTTATCCGCTTCCAGACAATGGCCGCTTAATTGGCGATCCTATTTTTCATCGTGCGACACATGGGGATTATTTTCAGAATATCGCTGAGCAATACAATGTTGGCTTTTTAGCCTTGATGGCAGCCAATCCTGATCTTGATCCTCTTTTTGTCAAAGCGGACACAGTAGTGACAATTCCGAGTCAAATGATTTTGCCCCAAGTGCCACAGCGAGGAATAGTGGTTAACTTACCTGAATTAAGGCTCTATTATTTTGAACCCTCTGGTCAGCAAGTGTATGTGTACCCAATAGGCATGGGGCAGCCGGGTCTGCGCACTCCTGTTTCAACATCTACCATAAGTGAAAAGCGTACGGATCCTAGTTGGGTAGTGCCGGAATCATTAAAACAGCGATATTTAACCGAGCAAGGGATACAACTACCAGATGTTATGCCGCCGGGGTCTACTAATCCATTAGGGCGGTTTGCAATGAGGTTAGGTAGCAGCGAATATTTAATTCACGGTAGTAACCAACGTTTTGGCATCGGCATGAGTGTCAGTTCTGGGTGTTTACGGTTGTTTGATGCGGATATAGAAGAGCTATTTTCGTTGGTTACGATTGGCACGCCCGTGCGCATTATCGATCATCCTGTAAAAATCAGTTATGAAGCCAACAATGCACGTTATGTTGAGATCCACAGCCCTTTGTCTGACTCAACGATATCGGCCCAATCGCCGCACTATCATCAAGCGTTTGACACCCTTATCAAAGGGCAAAATGATCCTCAATTGCGCGCCGAAGTGACGCACAATATTGCCAAGCAGGTGACCTTGATGTCGGGATTACCAGTCAATGTGGTGCCAAGTAATACAAGTTCAACAGATAAATAAATATAAGCCCCAAGTTAACCAGAACTCTGAAAAATAAATCCAGATGTGAGTAAATCTATTAACCAGAGAGCAGGTTACTAAATTCAGGTTCGTGACACCTTCTGAGCGCTACGTGTCTTAGGGTGCGCTAAATAAACGCTGATGCACTTTATACGCATATTCATCTGTCATACCCGAAATATAATCGCTAATAACTCGATGCCCTTTTCCATTTTTTTCTTGCGCATCAGCCCATTTCGCTTGGCTACTGCTTGGCAGCAGACGCATTGGATCACTCGCAAAGGCGCTGAATAGGTCAATGATCAGCTTTTGTCCTTTAAATTCGATTTGTTGAATTTCAGGTTTACGAATGACGGCTTGATATATAAAACGCTTTAAATAGGTTAAAAACGCAGCTAGTGGTTCGCTTAGTCCGACTTGATAGCTGAGTAAACTCGATTGAAAGCGCTCATCTTGCTGACTGACATGCGCTTGAGTGATAAATAGATTCACTAATTCACCGATGGCGTCTTTGCGATCAGGAGCTTGGCATGAAAAAAGTTGCTGACTAATGCGCATTAAATTCGCTTTGAGCCAAGGATGGGCAATTTGTTCAAGTTCATTGACGGCCAGTTCATGCCAATGAGCCGAGGTCACAGTACCAGTGGCGATGGCATCTTCAAGATCATGCACGGCATAAGCGATATCATCTGCAAGTTCCATAATTGAGCAATCGAGAGATTTGAACACAGTTCGCTCACGAAATTCATCAAAGGGTTGGTGGCTTTGTAAAAGTGCCGCATCGTGTTTTGGCAGCGGCGCTAAAAGCCATTCAAAGACATCTTCGTCTGCTTGGTATAACCCTTTTGCTGGGCGCCAATCAGCCGAATTGATAAAGGGATCATTGACATTAATCGCAGGTTGTTTACGCCAAAGAGTATCGATTATTTGTGGGTATTTGATAAAACCAAGGAGTGTGCGCCGAGTGAGGTTCATGCCAAAGCCTGCAGTGTAAGGCTCAAGTTTTGCCACAATTCGTAAGGTTTGACCATTGCCCTCAAACCCGCCATGGTCGCGCATCATATAATTGAGCGCAATTTCTCCGCCATGCCCAAACGGTGGGTGACCGATATCGTGGGCAAGGCAGAGGGTTTCAATCATACTCCGGCAGGGCAAAATAGCTTTATATTGCTGTTGTGAACGTAATTGACCCAGTATACCACTGCCAATTTGGGCCACTTCAAGAGAGTGAGTCAGTCGGGTACGATAAAAATCGTCCACACCTATCCCCATAATTTGAGTTTTTGCTTGTAAACGTCGAAAAGCGGCAGCATGGATAATTCGCGCACGATCTTTTTGATAGGGGGTACGATGATCATCTGGTCGTTGTTTGTTTTCTTTGCCGCGACGTTCTGCCCAATGATGTTGATCCATTCCAACTCCTTTTAAGTGGTTGCACATATTTTGCAACAACTGTGTCTAGGGGCTGTAGATCTTTCGTGATGATTTTTGCAGCGAGTTGTTGGGTATTTATACAAGGCAGCGCTTTTGTGGTGTAGCGAGCTACACGAAAAAGCGATAACGCAGTAGAAATACCCAACAAACGCTGCCCGAAGGGTTCGGCTAAAAGCGTATTTCTCTTTGTTGAGCAGTATTTGCTTAGAGTGACTAGACTACACACTACTCGCCGCGATAAAAACGCGTTTATCTCGAACGAAATTTAACCACAAAAAATCAACAGCCCCTTAGCTCATTATTTTATTATGATTTTAATAGTATAAAATTAAAAGCATCCATGTGCATTAAATTAGGAGGGCGTATGGCGCTACCATTGCTTTTAATTGCAAGTGCATTCGGGGGGCTGTATTTAAGTGAACAGCATAAGAAGGCACTCATGCAGCAAGATGCCAATCGAGGTTTACCTCTTGATACATCGACAGCGAAAGAAGCCATTGGCCGATGGCCATCAGACGTTTATCCCAGTTCGCTCAGCGTAACCCCAGTCCCAGGGAGTATCGTTTGCTGTAGTGTCTATCAAGCATTTGATCATACAGGTGTGGTGATTGATGAAGATACGATTGTTGAATTACACGGCAGTGGTCTCGTCAGAGCAGTTTCGCCCAAACGTTTTTTAAGTGATCGCAGTGGTCGGCACATTTTTATTGCCTGCAACCAACTTGCTGAGCCGTTTGTATTTTCAAAGGCAGTTCAGCAGGGCGCCCAAGAAGTATTTAATTTTTACGATTACCATGTCTTTAAACAAAATTGCTATCGTCATACTTGGCTGTGTTTAACTGAGTGCGACCAACAAATTGATTCGTTTGAAGGTTTTAATCAGTTACTCAGTGATACAGTACAGGCACCTATCTATTGGGATGTGGCAGCGTTTAAGGCGCCCTAACTCGCATTTGAGGTGGCTTACTGTATAATACGCCAACTAAACAAGCGTTTAGCGAAACGGAAATTCGGTCATCTAGGTGATAAGAACTGAGAGAATTGACATGATTAAAAGCGCATGGCGACTATTTGTGGTCCGTTTTTGTATAAGCAGTTGTGTTTCCCCTTTATAAACCATCAAACGACACTGACACCTTTCGTAGAATCAGGTTCAATAATAGAAAATGTGATCAGTACTACGTTGAAAAGTGATGTGTGATGGTTGTATCCAATCAGGAATATTTTAGTGAATAAGCATTTTATTAGTATTGCATTACTTAGCTGCGCATCGTTTGCAAGCGTAAGTGCAGAGTTTGCCGTTTCTTATGATGGCTTTTACGACAGAATGAAAGTGGTGAATAAAGGCGATTACCTCCAAGCACAGGTGGGCTTTTATTTGGTCGATGCTAATCAGCCAAAGGTTGCCTGTGATATTGCATCGGGAAAAATAGTAACAGAAAAAACCGAGCAGCCTTTGAGCTTCACCTCATCTGGGCAACTGTTACTGCCTTTTGAACAGCAACTTGATAAAGACAAAGCAGTTGTTGTGGCACAAACCCGCACAAATCAATGTCAGCTTAACATGCAACTTGAAGCGATAGATGCGTATCAGCCGGCCTTTACAAAAGGGGCGTTGTTTAACACTTATACTGAGCTCAATGATTTAATGGATGACTTGTCAGGCTTTTTTATGACAAAAATATTTTCCTTTTTAATGCCTTCAATGACAGGTATTACGCTTGAATTTGCTCAACCCGCGCATGTCATCGACAATACTGATTGGTTATGTGAAGGTCTACGTTGTCGAATGACCATCAATGACCAGTGGCAAGATAGTCAAGAAACTGTGCATTTTAGCGCGGCCCCTATTCGTATTCTTCCTTATTTTGAACAATAACCAATCGGCTGTTATTGCCCAATAACAGCCAAATCCTTTCAATGAGTGAGTCCTGTATCGACTGCTTTATCAGACCTTTCTGAGGGTCTATTTTGTAAAGATTTTATTACAAATAAATTTCCTTTTACGTTAACGTAAACTTATTGTGCGAGTTCCGGTCTTTATTTGGTATTTATAGTTGTTAATTTATCCCGGGTTGAATTAAATTTCCTTTATTTTGTTTTTTGTTGGATTAATTTGTTCTTAATGTGGCTGATGGTAGTTTTATCATCTCAAAATGTGGCGTGGCAAAACAGTTGGTGATAGAGTTCGGTCAAAATCAGTATTCATACTACCTGCTGTCAGGTGAATCATTTCGGAGAAAAAGCGTGGCTGTATTTAACAAAGTTGAGTTTGATAATCACGAACAAGTGGTGTTTTGCGCTGATAAAGAATCGGGCTTAAAGGCAATCATTGCGGTGCACAGTACAAAGCTTGGTCCTGCCGTGGGTGGCTGTCGTCTTTGGGATTATGTCTCTGATGAAGATGCTGTCTATGACGTACTTCGTTTATCAAAGGGCATGACGTATAAAAATGCAGTAGCGCGTTTACCGTTTGGTGGCGGTAAGTCGGTCATTATTGGCAATGCAAAAGAAATCAAATCTGAAGCACTATTTCGTGCGTTTGGTCGTCAATTAGAGCGTTTAAGTGGTTCGTATTACTCGGCTGAAGATGTCAATATCACCTGTGCTGATGTGGCTATCATGAATAAAGAAACAGACTATGTGCTGGGTCTTGAAGGTAAAAGTGGCAACCCATCACCTTTTACTGCTTTAGGAACATTTTTAGGCATTAAGGCCGCTTTTCAGCATCAACGCGGACATCAAGATCTCAGTGGCGTTAAAGTTGCTGTACAGGGTCTAGGTGCCGTTGCATACACGTTATGTAAATATTTGCATGAAGCGGGTGCAGAATTATTTGTCACTGATATTAATCAAGCATCTATCGATAGAGTCGTGACTGATTTTAAGGCTACCGCAGTCTCTATTGATGAAATTTATGACTTAGATGTTGATGTGTATGCACCGTGTGCGCTAGGCGCGACGATTAACGATTCAACTATCGAACGCTTGAAAGCGACCATAGTTGCAGGGTGTGCCAATAACCAACTTGCAGAAGGTCGTCATGGTGAAATTTTACGTCAAAAAGGTGTGTTATATGCACCTGATTACGTGATTAATGCCGGTGGCATCATCAATGTTTTTTATGAAACGTCGCCAGAGGGTTACAGTGCTCAAGCTGCAACGAAACATGTTGAAGGCATTTTTGATACGTTAACTGAGATTTTTACTCGCTCAGAAGCAGAGCAAAAATCAACTCACCTGATTGCTGATGAGTTAGCACAAGAAATAATCGCAAACGGTTTGTAAATAAAGAATTTAATACTCGATAAAAGCGCAGCCAGATGGCTGCGTTTTTTTTGCTCTGCTGTGCAAAAAGTTTACTTGCCGCTTACAACGCTGATAGATAAGTATAAGGATCCGCGTGCCCAGTATCCTTGTTGGAATAATAAACAGTCAAAATAGGACAGTTCAAGCAAGTAATTGAACCAAAATTTTAACAATTACAATTAAACCAACATAAATAGGGGAAGGCTCATAATGAGGGGAGCTCTAAAACAAAAAGACAGCGCTGTCTTGTCTGGTGCACGTTTTAAACATTCAACAGTCGCATTAAGTGTTGCTGCGTGTTTATTTTCTGTTAGCGGTGTTGCAGCAGAAAAAACAAAATCAGAAGAGGCGATTGAAGTCGTTGAAGTAACGGGTATTCGCGGCAGTACCAAAGCGAGTATCAATACTAAACGTTTTGCATCAACACAGGTTGACGGCATTAGCGCAGAAGACATCGGTAAATTACCCGATGTGACGATTGCAGATTCTTTACAACGTATTACTGGTGTTCAAATTGAGCGCACAGCAGGGGAAGGTGGACCTGTTGCGATTCGTGGTTTACCGCAAGTTGATACCACAATGAATGGCGAAGTATTTTTAAGTGCGACCACCATTGATTCGTCTGGTGCTGATTTTGGTGATTTACCATCACAGCTTTTTTCTGGTTTAGATGTCTATAAATCAAGCGAAGCAAAAAGCTCGGCAGCAGGTATTTCAGGTTCAATTGATTTACACACGCGTCGTCCGTTTGATATGGCTGAAGGTTATACATTTGCAGGGGGGGCTGAAGTTACACGCGGTTCAATCAGCGATGAAACGGATCCGAATGTAAATGGCCTATTTAGTTATAATGGCGATTCATGGGGCGTGTTGTTCACTGCGGTCGTCTCTGAAGCAAATCTTGCCACCGATTATAATGGCTATTTTGATACGTCAGAAAATGGTGGCATTGGCGCTGCAAATAACAACCACACTTGGGGTGCAAACCCACGTGGCGAAGAAACACGCCATGTTGTTCCACAAGGCTTTGCTGCCTTTAACAAGCAAGAAAAACGTGAACGTCAAGCTTTCCAATTTTCATTCCAAGCAGATTTAGGTGAAGGATTTACCTTAACGACGGATGCGTTTTACACCAATCAAGATCGTTTCAATAATCGTCGTGGTTTATCACAAAATAACCGCTGGAATAGCTTCAATGACTATGCCTACCCAACAGCAGATGGCTGGACAGGCGATACATTTACTGATGAAGATGGTAATGCATGGGGCAGTGTGAACGCGTTTGATATGAAGTCATACCGTTTACAGACGTTTACCCAAGTAAATAACAACGAAGAAACATCACAAAACTTCAATTTACAACTCGATTATAACAATGGCGGTGCACTCACTGGTCAAGTGCGTGTGACACGTGCCAAAGCGACCGCTAAAATGCGTCATGGTTATGGTGAAGGCGATATTTTATCTATCGACCAAGGGACATTAGTGACAGGCCCTGGCCAATTCTCGCAAGGTGAGCATTGTAATAACGGTGAAGAAATTGTTGGTAGTAATGGCGGTTGTTATGCCAGCTTTGCGCCGGGCGGAATTGAAGATCAATTTATCTTAAGTTATGACGCACGAGGCGAGTTCCCGCACTTTAGTGGTTTTGATCAACTCGTCAATGGCGGGAACGGTCTACGCTCTGTGGCTGATTATATGGGCGATATCAACTCGTATCATATTGGTGCATTTTCATCTGAAGGTAACACAGATGATGAAGGTGAAATCAATACGTTTAGCACCAAGTGGAACTACGCGTTTGATGACCAACCTTTTATCACCAGTGTTGATTTCGGTATTCGTATGAGTGAGCGGATTGTTGATCACGATCAGTTCACCTACACCTCAAACTTCGGTGACGGCTGTGATATCGCACAGTGGAAAGCGGTTGACCAATATATGAACACCCCAGGTTGTGAAGGCAATCCTGCTGCGGGCGAATACTTAACAAAAGATGTCGGCGACCTGACTGCAGGTACTTGGGTTCCTTACACGATTTTACCTCCAACACGTTTAGATACGCACACTACAGTTTCGTATCAAACGGATTTTGGTAATGTCACTGGTATTCCGGGTATTTGGTCTATTGATCCAAGTAACTTTAAAGATCCACGTCAATTCCACTTAGATACTTTTGGCAACGTTCAACGCACAGAAAACGGCGGCGCGAGCTACGATGTGACTTTGGAAGAGTTTTCGTACTTCTTACAAGCTAACTTCGATTACAACATTTTCAGCGGTAACTTCGGCTTAAAAGTGGTTGAAACTGATTTATATGTGAAGCAAAACTTAGTTGGTGCCAGCCTACCACACAGTGGTTTAGGTCCAGATACTGGCGATGTCGTAACAGAGCGTAGCTACACTGACTATTTGCCATCACTCAACGTGAATGCGGCTGTTCATGAAGATGTAATTTTACGTGCTGCGTACTCTAAAAATATGCAAGCGCTGAATCTTGCAAGTTTAGGTGGCGGTAAAACGGTTGGCCGTGTAAATAATGAAGATTGTAACTGTCTTCGTGTTGTAAACGGTACGTTGACGGGTAATCCAAATCTTGATCCGTGGCGTTCAAGCAACTATTCATTGTCAGCTGAGTGGTACAACGGCGATGCGTCGATGTTGTTTTTAGCGACCTATATGATCGACATTGAAAGCTTCACCGAAGGTGGTGTGGTGATGATTGATGAGCCAGATGCCGATGGCATCAAGCGTGGTCCATGGCCATTTAATACCCAAGTGCAGGGTAACGGTGGTGATGTGACTGGTTTTGAAATCGGTGCTCGAGTTGCGTTTAGCGATATTACTGACATCGCATTGTTAGCAAATGTCGGTTTTGATGCGAACTACACCTACAACGATAGCTCGCAAGAAGCAAAAGATGTCAAAGGTAACGACTTACCATTCGTTGGCATGTCAGAAGATACTTATAACTTAGTGTTATGGTATGAAGATGATAGCTTCTCGACTCGTCTCGCTTGGAACTCGCGTAGTCCTCGTTTGATCACGCAAGGCACAGTCGGCGCAGTGGGTGGCCAGTCATTGTATCAAGATGATTACTCTCAACTTGATATTAGTGCGACTTACAACATCAATGATGATTTCAGTGTGTATGTCCATGGTTCGAATATTCTTGAAGAATATCAACAAACATACTTAGAGTTTTCATCTCAAAAAGCATTCCAAAATGTGTATGAAGCACGCTGGACTTTGGGTGCACGCATGACGTTTTAATTAAGTTTTCTTAATTAATAACGCTTAATAAGCCACCGTATTTTTATACGGTGGCTTATGTATTTAAAAAATAGCAGTAGAGTGTGGTATGAAAACAACAATAAAATCGCTTGTCATTGTCGGGGGGGGGACATCTGGTTGGATGACAGCCGCAGCACTGAGTCATCATTTTGCACAGTCAAAAGTCTCAGTGAAAGTGATTGATTCTACAGAAATAGGCACAATTGGCGTGGGCGAAGCGACCATCCCAACCCTGCGACGGTTTTATCAAACATTAGGGTTAACCGATCAAGACGTATTAACTGCGTGTCAGGCCACCTGTAAGCTGGGGATTGAATTTAAAGATTGGTATCAAGCAGGCAGTTCGTTTATCCATCCGTTTGGTTTATTTGGACAAGCAGCCAATGGTGTGCCATTTCATCATTACTGGCTGAAATTAAAGCAAAATGGCGATCCAAGCCCATTATCTGATTATTCTTATGGTGTGCGTTTAGCGCAAAAAAATAAGTTCACCTTGCCTGTTAACAATCCCAATTCACCATTAGCTATTTTTGATTGGGCGCTTCATTTTGATGCATCGTTGTTCGCCGAGTTAATGAAAAAAGTGGCCATAAAGCATGGCTGTGAACATATCGACAATACCATTACCTCAGTTAATCTTGATGCCCAGCAAGAGGCCATTGACAGCGTCACATTAAAAAATGGCCAGTGTGTAACCGCAGATTTATTCATTGATTGCTCAGGCTTTAAAGCATTGTTAATTGAAGGGGCACTCAAGGCGGGATACCAAAATTGGAGTCAATGGCTCAAGTGTGATAGAGCCGTAGCAGTGCAAACCACTCGTGTCGATGAGCCGCTTAGTCGCACGGTCGTGCAAGCACGCGAAGCGGGTTGGCAGTGGACGATACCTTTACAAAACAGAAGCGGTAATGGTCATGTGTATAGTAGCCAATACATGTCACAAGATGAAGCGACCGCCTTGTTACTTGAACATGTCAAAGGAGAGGTGTTGCAGCCACCACGTCATTTTTCTTTTACCCCTGGACGGCGCACGCAAGCATGGAAAAGTAACTGTATTGCAGTTGGCCTTGCTGCAGGATTTTTAGAGCCTTTAGAAAGCACCAGTATTGCATTGGTCGAAACGGCGATAGACAAAATCATCCAAACATTTTCATCACCAGAGTATACCAAACAAGACGTTGAGCGTTTTAATCACGTCACAGCAACAGAGTACGAGCGGGTTCGAGATTTTCTGATTGTACATTATGCGCTTAATCAGCGTGAACAGGGGCAAATGTGGCAAGATTGCCGAGAAATGACCTTGCCAAGAAGCTTAAGCGACAAATTACACCAATATCAGACTAATGGCGCGTTAACGCGTTTACCGTGGGAAATGTTTGGCCCTGATAGTTGGTTGGCTATTTTTGATGGCTTTGCCTGTTACCCACAGAGCTATGATCCCTTAGTTGATAAATTATCAGTCGATTACCTCGCCGAGAGTTTTAAGCTGATGCGAGATGGGATCAGTGATGCAGTTGCGCATGCGCCCACGCACAGTGAATTTTTGCGTCAAATGACCCACTTTCAGTCCCATCAACCCGAGCCAGCTTAATTAGGAGTCAGTATGAGCGCAGTGGATAATGCAATTAAAGAAATCGTTATTTTAGGCGGAGGGACTGCAGGTTGGATGGCGGCAGCCATCATAGGTAATATTTTCAAATCCAGTGATGTGAGCATTACCTTAGTCGAGTCTGAGCAAGTTGAAATCATCGGAGTGGGTGAAGCGACCATTCCCCCATTATTAGCCGTATTGGAGAGTTTAGGCATTGATCAAGCTGATTTTATCCAAGCAACCCAAGCAAGTTTTAAGTGGGGGATTGAATTTGTTGATTGGTGTGAAAAAGGTCAGCAATATTTCCACCCATTTGGTGCATTAGGGCGGCCAATCGATGGCCATGATTTTTATCAATGTTGGTTAAAATCTCAAGCAGAAGGCGATCATACGCCGCTAATGGCTCACTCACCAGAAGCCATGTTATCAGCGCACAAGAAGTTTTACTTACCATTTGAGGCAATGAACACGCCTTTAGCTGGGGCGCATTACGCGTTGCATTTAGATGCGGTACTCGTCGGCCAATATTTACGCCGCTTTGCTGAAAATATTGGTGTAAAGCGCGAGGTTGGTCATGTTGAAGTGGCCAATACCGATTCAAAAGGATTTATAACTGACTTAGTCCTGCAAGATGGTCAAACGATTGCGGGTGATTTTTTTATCGATTGCAGTGGCTTTCAAGGAAAACTCATAGAGCAGACTCTGCAGACGGGTTATGACGATTGGTCTGAGTATCTACCTTGTAATCGCGCGGTGACAGTGCAAAGTGAAAACATAAACGAACCAACTCCCTATACCACAGCAAAAGCCCAAGATGCCGGCTGGACATGGCGTATTCCTTTGCAACATCGTACTGGAAATGGCTACGTTTTTTGTGACAAATACATCAGTGACGAAGAAGCAATTGCCACTTTATTAGCCAATTTAGAAGGGCCTGCGGTTTGCGAGCCACGAGTGATCCCATTTTTGACAGGCATTCGTAAGCAAGCTTGGAACAAAAACTGTTTAGCGCTTGGGTTAGCTCAAGGTTTTTTGGAGCCTCTGGAATCAACGGCAATCCACTTAGTGTCAAAAACGTTAGCGCTCTTTGTCCGTATGTTCCCCAATAAAGACTGTGACAGTAAGTTGCAACACGAGTTTAACCGCCGGGTGAGGGTTGATTATGAAGAAATCCGCGATTTTTTAGTGCTGCATTATTGTGCCACGCAACGAGAAGACACTGCTTTTTGGCGTTGGTGCAAAACCATGACAGTGCCCGAAAGCTTACAGTATAAAATTGAGTTTTTTAAAACCGCAGGCGGACTCATTCCCGAGGCCGAGACGCTTTTTCAACCCACCAGTTGGTATGCCGTATTTGAAGGTATGCAAGTGCGGCCCGAAAACTACAACCCGACACTGGATGCTTTGGATACAACAAAATTGCTGCAAAGCATGGAACAAGGTCGGCAAAGTTTAGCCAAAGCGGTATTAAAACAACCGAGCCATCAGAGTTTTTTGTCGCAGTATTGCGCCGCTAAAAAGCCTTAACTCGGTGCCTCTTTGACGTTCACAGACAACGAACAACCTCATCATTGAAATAAAATCAGTGATGAGGGGCTCACTCTTTTTCGGCTAAACAATGCTGAGAGATAAATGCTTGATGGGATAACGCGCCTTGTGCGGCAGTGGCGATAGATTGCTTCATTTGCATCAGACGTTGCTGCAGTACATCGGCAGGCACAGCCTGCGCCCGAGGATCAATGCGTTTGGGTGTGATGCCGTAGCCTCGATAAAAAGTCAGCCAACTTGAAGGTTCAAATGATTCATTGTCATACATGGCGATATGCCCACGGCTTTTAAACAAGGCGATTTTATGACTTAGGCCATCAGGTAAGGCAATGTTTTGATAGTCTAGCCAAAATGGGCTGTCATTTTTATCGGTGAGCGTGTAATGCATAATCAAAAAATCCCGTATTTGCTCAAGTTCACTGTTATGCAAACGGTTTACTTCGGCAATATCGGCAGGGTTAAAACTCATATCAGGGAAAAAACTCAACAGTTTGGCAATGGCTGTTTGAATGAGGGAGATACTGGTTGATTCTAACGGTTCTAAAAAGCCACTGGATAGGCCGATGGCAATACAGTTTTTATTCCATATTTGTTTACGCCGACCGGGATTAAAGCGAATTGTCCGAGGTGTGGTGATTGGAGTGCCTTGAATATTGGCAAGTAACAAGGCTTTAGCTTCCTCTTCACTTTGATGACGTCGACTAAAAATATAGCCATTGCCAGTTCGATGTTGCAAAGGAATATGCCATTGCCAGCCCGCAGTCTGTGCGATTGAGCGCGTAAAAGGATCTGGCTCTGAGGTTGAGGTTGTTTGAACCGCAATGGCGGTGTCACACAGTAACCACTGACTCCAGTCTTCATAACCCGTATTAAGAGCTTTTTCAATCAAAAGGCCTTCAAAACCACTGCAATCAATAAATAAATCGCCATGGTATTGCGAGCCACAGGTTAATGTCACGTAATCAATAAAGCCGGTGTCGGCAGTCAGTGATACATCTTCGACAGTGCCAATGACATGTTTTACACCTAAGTTCTTACTAAATTTTTTAAGGAAATCGGCATAGAGCCCTGCATCAAAGTGATACGCATACGCGTAGTCAGCTAACGGGCTGCTGGGATGGGTATGAGGCTGAGCAAAACGGCCTCGCTGGGCTAGTTGGCAGGCAAAGCTGAATTCATCGAGTTGGTGTTTGCCGCCAAGCTGGTTAGCGTGTTGCAAATAATGATGAAAATCAACATTATCAATCCGTAAGCCATAATCCGCAAAAGGATGAAAAAAAGACCCGCCTGTTTTTGTCCAGTTCTCAAATTGGATGCCAAGTTTAAAGGTGGCTTGGGTTGCTTTGATTAATTCGACTTCATCAATCCCCAAGTTATGGTTAAACTGGACGATGTTGGGGATGGTTGCTTCACCCACCCCGACAGTCGCAATATCGCTCGATTCAATTAAAGTGATGGTGGCGTGCTGATTGACGTATTTAGCCAAACTCGCGGCAGTCATCCACCCAGCTGTACCGCCTCCTATAATTACAATATTCTTTATCGGCTGAGCCATATTCCATCCATTTAGTCTTAATCAGTTAGCATGTGATTACATGTAATATAAAGTAATGAAAAATATTGTGAAAGCTTCCAGCGGGCAGAGGTCAGTTACCGATAGAAATGTATTTGAATTGGGTAGGATAGGACAAGTTTTGTATGTATTTTTGCTTGTTACATAAACTTCATTTGCGATTTAACTAAAGGGGAATAAACTTAGGCTACCGACAGTCTGTAGTGAACGCAATCAATGCATACCCCGATGGAAAGCGCCAAAAAAATAGAATTATCTCAGTGGCCTCGACAGCAACATTTCGAATTTTACAAAAATTTTTCAGATCCCTATTTTAATATTTGTGTTGAGCTTGAAGCCGAAAGCTTATTTAACTTTAGCCGCTTGAATAATATTTCATTTTTTAATAGTTATCTCTACTTTGCCATGAAGGCTGCAAATGACATTGAGCCATTTGCGATGCGATTAGTTGAGGGAGAGGTATGGCTGTTTGAACAAATCAATGCCAATGTGGTTCAACTCAAAGAGGATGAAACGTTTCGGTTTAGTTATCTGCAACAGCAAGATAATTTTGCGTTATTTTGTCAGCACACAAAACAGGCCATAGCACTGGCCAAATCACAGCCCTTTTTCTCTGAGCAATTTTACTCCACTGGGTTGGCGTGCAATTGTTTACATATTTCAGTATTACCTTGGCTTAATTTCACTAGTTTTTCGCATGCGAGTAATCATTCTGAATACTCGGGGATCCCAAAACTTGTATTTGGGAAATACAACAAACGCACTGGTATAATGCCACTGTCGATTGAAGTGCATCATGCGCTAATGGACGGCATTCATGTTGCGCAATATGTGGCACGCTTGAAGCACTATTTTGATAATGCCTCTAAGTATATTTGAGGTATTTTAGCGAATATCGATTATTTTACTGGCCTTCTTGTAACGTATTTTCCAATTTGACCAGGTGGGGAGTTCCCACCTTTTCGGTCCTTCTTTTCGCAAGCCATTGTGATAATGCGCCATCACAGTTTTATTACTCACTATGTATTCAATCATTAGGTTTAACCCAGCAAGTTGCAGCTGCCGTGGATAAAGTTGGTTAAACTCCTCAAGCTGCCAGTGCGGAATAAAATTTAAATCAAAATCGCTGCAATCAAGCAAGGCTATTTCATCAAGCTCGCTGATCCCTAATTCTTCGATAGAACGTCGGATAAATGTTTTGGCACAGCCATCGGGTGGATCGAGTTTATTTAACGCTGCATATAAGTGGGCTGATTGAAATTGCTCATCAATTTTAATCAATAATCCGGGTAATAAATCACCTTGATAAATCAGCTGGCACAGTGTTTCGGTGTGTGCGGATGGTGCCACAGGCTGCTTAGTGGTTTGGATGACTTTACCCGCAAACTGATGACTAATATCAGCCATAATTTCATTATCTTCGAGATAGACATGGTCGAGGCGTTGCTCGGTAAGGTTCAACTGAACTAAACGTTTACTGGCAAACGGGGCGACACAGGTGGCCAGATTACGAGCTTGTTTTACGCCTTTACCTGCCAATGAAAAGATATCGAGAACCAAGGCAGCCTCACATTCGGATACCCTAGATTGTTTGGCTATTTGCACCTCTTGCATGGCGTTATTCATGGTGAAATGACGCCCCGATTGCTTGGCAATAAAGATTGCTGAAGGTAAATGCACCATCATGGCATCAAGTAATGCGTCACGATTATACGAAGCAGGGTGGCTCAAGGGAGGTAAATCAAACGCGGTGCGAATTTGCTCGGCCAGCGCCTTGGCTTCAATGAGCGCGTCAGAATCAACCTCTAAACAATCAGCCACTTGACCACGCACCAATGCTATGCAGAGCTCCACATCACACAAGTTAGGCAAAGATTGGTTTAACGCTTCAATCGCCTCAAGGCTGTTGGTAAGTTGATAGACTTGTTTTGGCACACCGATGACAGCGGCGACATCGCCCATGGCTTGGCGAAGTGAATTGTTAGGCATTTGGCTGATTAAATGCGCAAGATCACTATTGATGGGCAACGGATAGAGACGTTTGCCATGTTCTGTGGCTAACAGCTGCGCATCGAGTGCCCCTAAGCGCTGCAAATCATCAATCGCTCGTTGCAATGATGCCTGAGGTAATGGCTCTAAAAAGTCTAAACTATGAATTCCCTGACTGGCACATGCGGCGCTGAGCACTAACTCATTGAGGTTTTCACGCAAAATTTCGGGTGGGGTGTGGGCTATCAACGGCGCAAACTCGCCATATAAACGAATACAGAGTCCTGCTTGTGTGCGACCTGCGCGCCCTTTACGTTGTTCACTTGAATCCGCTGAAATGCAATCCATATCGAGCACGGTTCGGCCGTTGCGAAGATGTGTGCGGCGTTCTAAACCGGTATCGATGACACAATCAATTCCTGCAATGGTTAACGATGTTTCAGCCACATTGGTGGCTAAGATGATCCGTCTATTTGCTTGTTTATTAAGCGCTAATAGTTGTGTTGAGCGATCGGAACCCGAATGCAAAGCGATGAGGTCAACATGAAGGTGTGACAGTGCCTGTTTGGCCTGTTGAATTTCCCCTTTACCCGGTAAAAATACCAAGATATCAGCTTGGGCATGCTCAAGTGCAAAATCGCAGGCGTGCTTAATTCGTTCGCTCAAATGATCGGCGCTGGGCATTTGGCGCATGTCACTGGCCATATATTTTAGTTCAACATCAAATTGGCGACCCTGAGCACTTAAAATGCGCGCATCTAAATAGGTGGCAATTTTTTTGGCGTGTAAGGTGGCCGATGTGACAACCAGTTGATGCTGTTGGTGCTGTTTTAATAAGGCAAGTAGCAAGTCTGTATCCCATCGCCTTTCATGGAATTCGTCCAAAATGACTGTAGTAAATTCGGCCAATTTATTGTCGAAAAACCACCTTAATACCACCCCAGGCGTGGCAAAAATAATACGTGTATCAGGGGTGAAGTGTGTTTCGAATCGAATAGCATAGCCAATCTCTTGACCTAATGGTGCGCCTTGTTGTTCAGCAAGAAACTGCGCTAAGGAGGTACAGGCAATGCGGCGCGGCTCGACCACTAATACCTTGCCGTGCTCTGCAGCCCAAATCGGTAAACGGGTTGATTTTCCAGAGCCAGTTTGTGCACTAACAATCAACGCTGATTGAGGTAGTTGCGCTAAAAAAGTTGACTCAAGTACATCGATGGGTAAGGTCATAATCGCTTCTATAAATGCGGCAAAATCAGCACCATTTTAACCGAAATCTACCTGGAGTGGTGTGCTTGACTTGATTTTATTAGCGGACAGTCCCATTGCTTGTATATCAAAACAAGAGAATTCATATGATAAATTATTTTTTGGTGGTGATGTTAATCTGCTTTGTCGCGATATTTTGGCAGTGGGATGTGATTCGCCGCCATTATTGGCAGCGTAAATATCAATCACAGCAACTCAGTCCTCAGCAAAAGCAAGTGATCAGTAATGTGATGCCGATTTACAACCGTTTAACGGATGATCAGCAAGAAAAGCTAGCCAAACACATCATTTGGTTTTTGGACAATATCAGTTTTTTAGGTCGAGATGGTTTAGTGGTCAATGATGCGATGAAATGGGTGATTGCTGCCGATGCCTGTTTGTTGGTACTTGAAAAACCATGGCCTATTTTTCGTAACGTTAAACAAATCTTATTATACCCGAGCGCTTATTATGCAGGACAAGAAGCCAGAGACAGTGCCGGGCTGGTGAGCTTTCACCAAGTGATCCGCCAAGGTGAATCTTGGCCTGGGGGCACAGTGGTGCTGTCTTGGCATGATGTACTTGAGGGGAATCGTTTACCAGGTGATGGCCATAATTTAGTGTTTCATGAATTTGCCCATCAACTTGACCAAGAAACAGGAAAAACTTCCGGCACGCCTCTTTTGGCGAATAAACAGGCCTATGCAAATTGGTCTCGGGTGTTTAGTCGTGCGTTTACCAATCTAAAAGCCAGTGTTGCTTATCAAATGCCCCATGCAATCCATAGTTATGGCGCAACAAATGAAGCGGAGTTTTTTGCTGTAGTAACCGAAACATTTATCGAAAAACCCTATGAGCTGCGCCAATTTGATAGCGAGTTATATCAACTTTTGTGTGACTACTATCAATTTGATCCGAAAAATTGGCATTAATCGATAAATTGTGTGATTTGAACACATAAGTCTAGGAGCATGGCGCAGAGTCTGGTCAAATCAATTGAGAACAACAACATAATCACAATAAGTTGGAACAACACCATGAAAAAGATGCGTTATTCGAGTCTTGCTCTTGCAGTCGCGGTCAGTGTTAGTACCCCGATCTTCGCAAATGATACAACCAAAAAAGAGACCCCAGCCAGTTGGCAAGTCGATGCACCACAAGGTCAATTCTTCAATGCAAATATTGCCGTAGAAGAAGGCACGTGGATGAATCTAGATATCAGCCCAGATGGACAAACACTGGTGTTTGATTTATTGGGGGATATCTACACTATGCCTATCGCCGGTGGCAAAGCAACGCAATTAACTGCTGATATTTCATGGCAAATGCAACCGCGTTTTAGTCCAGACGGACAGCACATTGCTTTCACCTCTGATGCAGATGGCGGTGACAATATTTGGATAATGGATCGAGATGGTCAAAATGCAAAAGCGGTCACCAATGAAACGTTTCGTTTATTAAATAGCCCCTCGTGGAGCCCTGATGGCGATTTCATTATTGCCCGTAAACATTTTACTGCAAGTCGCTCTTTGGGGGCTGGTGAAGTGTGGCTTTATCACAAAGCTGGTGGCAATGGCGTTCAACTGACTAAGCGTGATAACGATCAAAAAGATTTAGGGGAGCCGGCATTTTCTCCTGATGGCCGTTATGTGTATTTTTCACATGATGCGACGCCGGGTAAAACATTCCATTACTCAAAAGATTCTGTTAATGGCATTTATAAGATTAAGCGTTTTGACCGTCAGTCGGGCGAAATAGACACCCTTATTTCAGGGATGGGCGGCGCGATTCGTCCAACGCCATCACCCGATGGAAAAACGCTGGCTTACATTAAGCGAGATGATTTTCAATCGAGTCTGTATTTGTATGATTTCGCCTCCGGTCAACATACTAAGCTGTATGGCAATATGGAGCGTGATATGCAAGAAACATGGGCTATTCACGGTGTGTATCCAACCATGGCATGGACACCCGATAATAAGGGGATTGTTTTTTGGGCTGGCGGGAAAATTCATCAGCTAGACGTGGCCAGTAAACAGGTAACCAACATCCCATTTAAGGTCGAGACAACCAAGAAAATGCAAACCGCGCTGCGCTTTAAGCAAAATATCGACAGCGATGAGTTTGATGTCAAAATGCTGCGCAATGTGCAAATTTCGCCTGATGGTGAAAAAGCGCTATTTGAAGCGATGGGCCGGATTTATATCCGAGATTTAGCCTCAAATAAAATCAAACCTTTGACCAAAAAAGCCGACGGATTTCAATATTACCCAACCTTCTCCCGTGATGGTAAATCAATCGCGTTTATCAATTGGCAAGATGATGAGCAAAGTCAATTGTATGTGGTATCTGCCCGCACAGGTACAGGCAAATCAATTTTAAAAGAAAAAGGCAAATTTATTGAGCCTGTGTTTAGCCCTGATGGGGACACCCTTGTATTTCGTAAAGTGCGTGGTGGGTCAATTCTTGATCCCGATTGGTCGGTAGAGCCGGGTATTTATCAAGTGCCAGTGAAAGGTGGGGAGGCTTCTTTTATTTATAAAGACGGTTATCAGCCACAGTTTGGCGCTGATAACCAACATATCTACGTAACAGGAATAGGCAGCAAACCCAGTTTCTCGGTGATAAACCTTGCCACGAAAAAAGCACAAAAATTGTATGAATCAGAGCTTGCGACTGAATTTAAAATTTCACCTGATAGCCGTTATTTAGCGTTTGCTGAGCGTTTTAAAGTATTTGTGACGCCGTTTATCAATAATGGTAAAACCATCAATATCGGGCCCAAAGATAAGCAGTTTCCGCTTGAGCAATTATCGGTTCGAGCTGGTGAGAATATTAGCTGGAGCATGGGGGCTGATTCTTTATATTGGTCATTAGGGCCTGAGTTATATCATGCTGATTTATCAGGTGTATTTGGTATATCTACTAAAGATAAAATCGTTAAAGTGGCCGATGGCACAAACATAGGTTTTAAAGCCAAAATGGCACAGCCTCAAGGCATGATTGCGCTCACTGGGGCGAAAATCATCACCATGCAAGGCGATTCGGTGATTGAAAATGGGGTGGTCTTAACGGATGGAAAACATATTAAAGCTGTTGGTACTTTGGCTGAGATAATCATTCCAAAGGGAGCTAAAATTATTGATGTGACCGGTAAAACAATTATGCCGGGGCTGGTGGATGCGCACGCACATGGCGCGCAAGGCAGCCATGAAATTATTCCACAGCAAAACTGGAAAAACCTAGCGGGTCTCGCGCTGGGGGTGACCACCATTCATGATCCTTCTAACGACACCACAGAAATTTTTGCTGCCAGTGAAATGCAAAAGGCGGGCAAAATCGTCGGCCCAAGAATTTTCTCGACGGGGACTATTTTGTATGGAGCCAACGGCCCAGGTTACACTTCCCATGTTGATTCCCTAGAAGATGCCAAATTCCACTTAGAGCGCTTACAAAAAGTAGGTGCATTTACGGTGAAATCGTACAATCAGCCGCGTCGAAATCAACGTCAACAAGTGATTGAAGCCGGTCGAGAGTTGGGCATGATGGTTGTGCCAGAAGGGGGATCGTTACTGCAACATAACTTAACTATGGTTGTCGATGGTCACACAGGCATCGAGCATTCTATTCCTGTTGAGCATGTTTATGATGATATTAAACAGTTATGGTCACAAACCGATGTCGGCTATACCCCAACGCTCGGAGTGGCGTATGGCGGCATTTGGGGTGAAAACTACTGGTATGACAAAACCGATGTTTGGAATCATCCTCGTTTGTCGAAATTTGTGCCTAAAAACCAGCTTTTACCGCGTTCTATGCGCCGTACAAAAGCGCCAGATCACCATTACAATCACTTTAATAATGCGAAAGTGGCTGCGCAACTGCAAGATTTAGGCGTAAAAGTGAACTTGGGAGCCCATGGTCAGCGAGAAGGCTTAGCGGCTCACTGGGAAATGTGGATGTTTGCTCAAGGTGGCATGAGTTCACTTGAAGCGATCCGTGCGGCAACGCTTGACCCTGCTTATTACCTTGGTTTGGATGAACACATAGGTTCGATTAAAGCGGGTAAGCTGGCTGACTTAATTGTCATTGATGGCGATCCGATTGCAGATATTCGAGTCACTGATCGAGTCACCTATACCATGATCAATGGCCAGCTGTTTGATGCACAAACGATGCAGCAAGTCGATGGCAAACCGCGCGAACCTCTGTATTTCGAGCGCTAAAAAAAAGACCACTTGCAATCGCTAAGTGGTCTTTTTCATGATGCGTGTGATGAATTACATCACGCGCATACCAGGCTGTGAACCATCATCAGGGTTTAAGATATAAATCTCTTTTCCACCAGGGCCTGCCGCTAATACCATGCCTTCTGACATTCCAAAGCGCATTTTGCGAGGCTTAAGGTTGGCAACCATTACAGTGAGCTTTCCTTCGAGATCTTCTGGGCGATAAGCTGATTTGATGCCAGCAAAAACTTGGCGTGTTTCACCGCCTAAATCTAAAGTCAGTTTTAAGAGCTTTTCAGCCCCTTCAACATGTTCTGCTTTGGCAATTTTAGCTACGCGTAGATCTACTTTGGCAAAATCATCAAACTCAATTTCTTCAGCTAATGGTTCTTTTGCTAATGGGCTATTTGGGTCGATGCTTGGAGTGGCGACTAGGCTTTCTTTTGAATCATCTAACATGGCATTCACTTTATCCATTTCGACACGTTGCATTAACGCTTTAAATTTATTGATGTTGTGACCGGTTAAGACCGTTTGCGCACTTTCCCATGCGAGATCAGTGTTTAAAAATGCTTCAACGTCGCTGGCCATTTTTGGCAAAACAGGTTTTAAGTACACCATTAATAGGCGGAACATGTTTAAGCCCATAGAACACACTTGATGTGCTTGCTCTTGCTTGGTTT
Source organism: Pseudoalteromonas ulvae UL12 (assembly GCF_014925405.1). Taxonomy (NCBI): domain Bacteria; kingdom Pseudomonadati; phylum Pseudomonadota; class Gammaproteobacteria; order Alteromonadales; family Pseudoalteromonadaceae; genus Pseudoalteromonas; species Pseudoalteromonas ulvae. The sequence continues at coordinate 50,664 of NZ_AQHJ01000026.1, read as the reverse complement.
CATCTTTGATTAGTACCCAAGGAGCTTGCGCATCAATGAACTGATTGGCTTTGTCTGCCAGTGCCATAATTTCACGAATGGCGCGGCTGTAGTCACGGCCTTCGAAGTGATTAGCAATACTCTCAGCGGCATTTTGGAACTCGCTGATAAGCGCAGGATCCATCACCGTATCGCTTAACTTGCCATCGAATTTTTTGGTAATGAAACTCGCACAACGACTAGCAATATTGACCACTTTACCCACTAAATCGGCATTGACACGTTGTGCAAAATCTTCAAGGTTTAAATCAAGATCGGTAATACCAGAATTGAGTTTAGCGGCAAAGTAATAGCGTAAATATTCCGGGTTGAGGTGATCTAAATAAGTACGGGCTTTAATAAATGTCCCTTTAGATTTAGACATTTTAGCGCCATTGACCGTCACGAAACCATGAGCAAACACATTGGTCGGCTTACGGAATTCGGCGCCTTCTAGCATGGCAGGCCAAAATAGGCTGTGGAAATAAATAATGTCTTTACCGATGAAGTGATACAGCTCAGCATCTGAATCTTTAGACCAAAACTCGTCGAAGTTTAAGCCTTTTTTATCACATAAACTTTTGAAGCTTGCCATGTAGCCAATTGGTGCATCTAACCACACATAAAAGTATTTGCCCGGCGCATTTGGAATTTCAAAACCAAAGTAAGGGGCATCACGGCTAATGTCCCATTGTTGTAAGCCATCAGCAAACCATTCTTCTAGTTTATTGGCCATTTCGCTTTGGATAGATCCAGAATGTAGCCATGACTTTAACATGTCTTCAAAAGCAGGTAAGTCAAAGAAAAAATGCTCAGAGTCTTTTAATACAGGCTCTGCGCCACTCATCACTGAACGTGGATTTTTGAGTTCTGTTGGGCTATAGGTTGCGCCACATACATCACAGCTGTCGCCATTTTGGTCTATTGCATCACAGCTTGGGCAAGTGCCAGTAACAAAACGATCTGGAAGGAAAATGCCTTTTTCAGGATCGAATAACTGTGAAATGGTGCGCTTTTTAATATGGCCTTTATCATTAAGGCGATTGTAAATAAGTTCGCTTAGGACTTTATTTTCTTCAGAGTGTGTACTGTGGTAGTTATCAAACTCGATATTGAAATCAGCAAAGTCACGTTGACGCTCGATACTCACATTTTCGACCATTTGCTCGGGAGTGATCCCTTGTTTTTGTGCATTGAGCATAATGGGCGTGCCATGGGCATCATCGGCACAGACATAATAGGCTTCGTGGCCACGTAATTTTTGAAAACGCGACCAAATATCTGTTTGAATATACTCTAATAAATGGCCTAAATGAGTTGGACCATTGGCATAAGGTAATGCGCTAGTAATGAGAATCTTTCTCTGTGACATAAATGTATTTACCGTGTTCTAAGCTACTATTTGCGACAATAATAGTGCTTAATTGTGTTAATTAATATCAATAATCAATAAGTTTGCCCGAACAAACCGGGGCGACATTCGAATTTGATGGATTTGACTGGTGTTAATGGCGTGAATGTTACATAATTCCGAAGCATTTTTCATTATAGAAACCTGAATTTCTTATCATGTTTGCTTTAAAATCACTTTTTAATCGCGATAAAAAACGTAATCAACAGTTACTCGATTCCCTCGAGCGGTATCGCTCAATGGCGTTTCCTGTTGGCTTAAGTCAATGTGCCACAATATCAGTATCGCAGTGGCAAAAAGACGGCTTAACATTAACCCTTGAAACTGAGTTCGCTGCATCAGGTGAAACGGCGGCAATTAGAGAGTTTTTATCAAAGCAACTTGCCTGTGAAATTAATCTGACACTGGTGTGTCGTATTCAAACAGCCCCGCGTTTTGCTGCCATTAAACACATTATTTTGGTGGCTTCAGGAAAAGGTGGGGTGGGCAAGTCGACCACTGCCGTTAATATTGCCGCTGCGCTGCAATTAGAGGGTGCTCAGGTTGGCATATTAGATGCGGATATTTATGGCCCATCTATCCCGATGTTAATGGGGTTGGAAGGTGCTCAACCGCAGGCAAAAGATGAACACACATTATTGCCTTTTATCGCTCATGGGATCAAAACTCAATCAATTGGGTTTCTAGTGCCAAACGAGCAGGCGATGGTATGGCGAGGACCAATGGCTTCTCAAGCCTTGAATCAATTGTTATCTGAAACGGATTGGGGGGAGTTAGATTATTTAGTTGTCGACATGCCACCTGGTACCGGTGATATACAATTGACAATGAGCCAAAAAGTGCCAGCAAGTGGCGCGTTGATCGTCACCACTCCCCAAGATTTAGCCCTTGCAGATGCGCAAAAAGGGATTGCCATGTTTGAAAAGGTGAAAGTGCCTATTATTGGCATGATTGAAAATATGAGTGCATTTGTGTGTGGTCACTGCGGGCAAACCAGTCATGTATTTGGTCATGATGGTGGAAAGGAATTAGCACATCGATACGGTGTCCCGTTATTAGCTCAAATTCCATTGCAATTAGCGATTCGAGAAGCGAGTGAAGAGGGTAAAAGTATTAGTTTTGAAAAAAATAGCGCTATTAGTCAACAATATGCACAAGCTGCGAGATTAATGGCGAGTCAGCTTTATTATCAAGATGCGACGCAAAGTCAGCTTGAAATTATCATAACGGATGATTAATTCATGAGATTGTCAGATACAGATATAAAAAAATACATTGCCGATGAGCGAATCTTGATTTCGCCTGCACCGACCGCTGAGATGATTTCGGGTGTGACCGTTGATTTACGATTAGGGAATAAATTTAGAGTTTTTCAAGAACACGCCGCTCCATACATTGATTTAAGTGGCCCAAAAGAGCAGCTTAATGTGGCTATGGAATCGATCATGAGCGATGAAATTGTCTTGCAAGGTAACGATGCATTTTTTCTTCACCCTGGTGAATTAGCATTAGCTATTACCTATGAGTCGGTGACGTTACCAGCTGATATTGTGGGGTGGTTAGACGGTCGCTCTTCGTTAGCGCGTCTTGGTTTAATGGTGCATGTTACCGCACATCGAATTGATCCAGGTTGGTCAGGCAATATTGTGCTTGAGTTTTATAACTCAGGTAAATTGCCGTTAGCACTGCGCCCGTTGATGAAAATTGGAGCGCTCAGTTTCGAAACTATGTCAGGCCCTGCTGAAAACCCTTACAATGTGCGTGTTGATGCCAAATATAAAGGCCAAGATGGCGCCGTGGCCAGTCGCATCAGCGATGATAAAGATATCTAATATTGTTGCCAGTTTTGAACATACATAAAAAGCACCACAAGGTGCTTTTTATGTATAGAGCTCTATAAAAATTAACTTATCTTCACAGAATCTCACAAATCTTGTCCCGAGTAATGTAGCTTTTTACACTTTTTCACCCATACTTTAATTTGTTCTTAGGATGCGGAGAAAAGAATGAGTTTTCAGGGAAGATATAGCGCCCTCTTCATAATTCTATTGATGTTTTACACTCATGTATGCGCAGCTATAGAAATTACCGGATCACAAGGATCACTCATAAACTATGATGTAGAAGCGCTTTATGATCCACGTAATGAATTGACCATTGATAGTGTATTACTTTCGGTGGACTCTTTAGCGTTTCAAGTGCATGAATCCATCGCGCTAGTTCTACCTGAACGTACTCTTTGGCTTAAAATAAAACTGACAAATCGATTAAATACCCCGCAACCTTTTGTTTTGCATCTAGATAATCCAACTCTTGATTACATCGACTTTTATTTAGTTGAAAATGGGGCTGTGGCACAGACTCGTTTTATCGGCAGCCGAAGAAGTATCGAACCTAAGTTGCTCAATGTATTTCCACACTTTAAAGGCCAGATTGCCAGTAATGCGAGTGCGACTGTATTTATTAAAGTTTTGAGCAATGGGTTGCCTCATACACCTATTTTTTTGCATACCCCAGATGAATTTGAGCACTTAATCAACTTTGAGTTTGCTTTTTGGGGCGCGTTTGTTGGCATTTTAGCGTTAATGTTTCTCTATAATATTTCGCTATTTTTTAATACCTCAAACACCAGCTTTCTTTATTACAATGGTTTTATTATCAGTGGGTTAATGACTACGGCGTTAAGTCATGGATTTATCCATTATTTGTTACCGAGTTTGTTGGTCGAAATGGTCATAGGTCATGATGTACTGTTTAAATTATTAATGGCCACGTTTGCCATTCAATTTGCTCTGCGTTTTTTAAATGTGAAGAAAACCAACAAACGAATCTATAAACTGGGTTTGCAGTATTGTGGCTTGTGTTTGATCTCGGTGTTGCTGAGTTTTTTTATTGATGAAACATTATTAAATTATGTGGTATTTGTTTATCAAGTCCTGTTTTACCTAGTCATGAGTGCTATTTTATTTCCGCACCTTCGAAGTACAGAGCGTTGGATCAGAACGTATTTGCTCAGTTGGTTACCCATCTATATTACGGCCATTGTTGTTCCTTTAAGTTACTTTGGGGTATTGAGCTATTCGCACCTAGTCATCAGTTCGTTTATGGTTGGGCTCATTGTTCAAGTGACATTAGTTACGATTGCTCATGCTGAGCGTTACCGAGCAAAAGAAGAAAAGCAAAAATATTTAACAACTCACGATCCTATTTGTGGATTACCCAATCACGTGGTGCTGAGTCGCGCGTTAAGTCAGTTACACAATTTATCAAAAGCGCATACGTTAGTGTTTTTTAAACCAGATACGTATGCCGATACTCGTGCTAATTTTGGCATTTTACATGCGAACGAATACATTACAGAGCTTAGCTTTCAGCTCAATACCAGGCTGGATGGGTTGAGTATGTTGGTTTTTGAACAGCGAGAATTGGGGATCCCTGTTTATATTTGCCGCTTTAACGATGATACGTTTGCGGTAGTGATTAATTCAGACGTCACATCAGAGTTAATTGAACAATATGTGTCAAATATTAAAGGGTCATTAGAGCAAGGGGTGTACTTAGACGGTACTTACTTAGTTGGCCAAGTGGATATCGGGATTGCCCGTTACCCTGAACATGCTGAATCTGTGGAGTTGTTGATCCAACGAGCTTTGCAGTCACTGCAACTTGCAGCGAATGAAGCCGATCATTGGCACCTTTATCGAAATGATACTGATAATATCATGAAAAAACGCCTAAAGTTAGCAGCTGATTTACATCAAGCAATTGAAAATAATGAGTTTTATTTATACCATCAACCTCAGATCGACCTTAGAACAAACAGTATATACGGCAGTGAAGCTTTGTTACGCTGGGATCATCCTGAGCTGGGGTTTGTCTCCCCTGAAGAGTTTATTCCTGTTGCTGAATCAGCGGGGATTATTAATGAGATAACTGAGTGGGTCGTTGAGCAAGCACTGCTCCATCAGAAAAACATTCTTACTATGTTCCCAAATCATAAAATATCCATCAATATTTCAGCTCGCGATTTAAATAAGCGAGAACTGCCAGTGCAGCTTCTCACTTTGCTCACCGAACTTAATATTAAACCTTCTTTAGTGGTAATCGAACTCACTGAGTCAGCGACCGTGGGGGATTCTGTAAAAGCGAAAAATATACTCGATGATTTTAAAGAAATGGGGATCAAAGTCGCGATTGATGATTATGGAACGGGTTATTCGTCATTGGCGTATTTAAGCCAACTGGGTTTTCATGAAATTAAAATTGATAAACAGTTTGTAATGAATTTAGAGCACAACAAGCGCGATCAAACCATTTGTAAGACCACCATTGAAATGGCCAGCAACCTAGATGCATACGTTGTTGCAGAGGGAGTCGAAAGTGAACAGATTGCTAAGATATTGCGGCAATTTGGTTGTGAAATTGCGCAAGGTTATCACTATTCCAAACCGCTTCCCTTTGTTGATTATTGCCAATGGCTACAACGCTATAAGAAGTCTGCTTGAGTCTGCAAGTCTAACCTTTAGTTTCGAGTAAATCGGCGAGTAAGTTAAAGTACTGAGCAAGTGTGTCACCGAATTTACGCTGAAGTGCTGGGCTTGGAAAAGCATTCAACTCAGCGAGTTTACTTTGCTTTGTCCCTGACACTAGGTAGGCGTTTTTAATTTGTGTTCTACTTTGTATCCATGCTTCAAAAGCTCTGGCTGTTAACTCTTCAGGTAAACTGAAATAATTCATCTGTAATTGTTTATCCAAAGAGATGGCATGATGAACATAGTCACTCGGCTGACATAAATCTTCGCTCAATAAAAGGGTTTGATAAACGTCGTCAAGTAAGGCGTTCAATGGGTGGGAAATATTAGCGGCCTGCTTTAACCAGGTACTTGAAGCAAACTGTAAAGGTGTATCGGGAGAAAGTAAAAACGGGCATATATAGTGGTCAAATGCGTGCCACCACTCATGAGCTAGCGCTCCTGCACCTGCATTTTTAGCTAAATATAAGCAACGCTCAAGGCTATTGTAATGAGCTTGGACACCTAATTGCCCACCTGTACCAAAACTCAAACTTAGTTGCTGCCGCAATCCAATAACTTTGCTGGGGACGTTTAATAACCAAGCTAAATCAGCCAATGCGTCATAAATTAAGTTTGCGGCTAATTGTTTTTCCTGTTTATCCACCCATTTACCGACGGTCAGGTTTTTAAATCCGAAATGGTGCTTGATATGTAAAAAATCGACATCTTGACCAGTACGATGATCTGGACCTCGGCGATAGAGACCTTGTTTTAAACGGTTTAATTTGGTTGTCATGGGCCAAAGTGATATCGAGAACGAATATGTGGTGGCATCGCATCAAATTGCTGTTGCATCATCGCATCGAGCAAAGCATATAAAGGTGCAACCTCGATGTTTTCAAGGGTGGCTAAGCTATAGGCAACGGCTTCTAGAGTCGATAAGCTATCAGCCCGAGGCGCTTTACGCAATGTGTAACGAGAAGTCGGTAAAACAGCAAAGCTCAAAAATGGATAGCGTGTTAACCAGTTGTTTAATTGCAATAACTTAAATGCTTTTTTCCAAGTTCCATCAAGGAAAATTAACGTCTCCACTTGTGTTGATGATTGCGCGTATTCTTCGAGCATGACCGCTTTCTCATCTGGATAAACCACAAACGTACTCGATTGATCTAAGCTGTGTAATGGCAAAAAATCTTCTGGAGATTCTCCAATCCAAATTTCGGCATTTTGCAAACTTAATTGTAGTAAACGTGCGGTATTTTTAGCTGCTTTGACTTCGCTTGGGTGCTGCAAAATGATAATACGCGTGCGATGCGTAAGCTGGGTTACTACATCGCATAAACAGTGTGATTTTGGGTAATGACAGTTTTCGCATAAAGTGCGTGACATAACTGAGTAACATTGTGGTATTTGAGCGTTATTATACGGTACTTTTTAAGAAAGACTCAAACACATCATTACGACTCGGCTTGGCGATCAGGTAACCTTGATAAGCATCACATTTAATCTTGATCAGATAATCAAGCATGGTTTTGTTTTCAATACCTTCGGCTAAAATATCAATATTCAGCGAGCGAGCAGCCTCGATAATACCAATGATCAGAGGTAAGCTTTGAGTGGCGTTGTTATGAAATAACTGTTTGTCTAACTTGATCCGATCGATAGGGTGGTGATGTAAAATAGCTAACGAGGAGACACCCATGCCAAAATTATCAATGGCAATTTTTACTCCCAGTTCCTTGAGTTCTTTGAGTATTTTTGAGGCGCGTTTACTGGACAGTAATAAGGTTGATTCTTTGATATCCAGTTCCAGCATGCTGGCGTCTAGCTCAAAGCGGTTGAGTTCATTGCGTAGCATTTTGATTAAACTTGGGTGGTAAAAAAAGGACTGGGAAATATTGACCGCCAAAGTGACATCGTCATTGATTAATTCTTTTTGTAACCATGCTTTTCGTTGGCGACATGCCTCGTGTATTACCCAGCGCTCTATTTCAGTAAAACAGCCGTCTTGTTCCATCACACAGATAAATTGTTTGGGAAGCATTGCTTTACCATTTAATCGCCATCTTAACAGTGCTTCAACACTGACCAAGGCTTGCTCAGAAGTCGATAAGCTAGGTTGAAAAAACAGTTCGAGTTCGGTGTAATCTAAGCCTTTATCAAGCTCATTTTGTAATGTTGAATGACGTTTTTGCTCATGACTGTGCTGATAAATTTTAATGGAACCACGAGTCATTTTTTTAGCTTGATACATCGCAGAATCAGCGCGTTTATATAACTCCTGCTGGTCTATCTCACCTTTAGTAATACATGCCCCGACACTGGCTTTTGGGATAATTTCATGGCCATTTAATAGGGTCGTTTGCTCAAGCTGATTAACTAATTTTTTCAGCAAATCACGGCATTGTTCATGCGAATCAAGCTGCTCAAAAATAATGCAAAATTCATCGCCACCTAAGCGGGCGACTGTATCGGTCTTTCTGATTGATTGCGATATTCGTTTTGCAACTATCTTAAGTAACTTATCACCACTTTGATGACCTAACGAATCGTTGATTTGCTTAAATTCATCTAAATCAATTAAAACCATGGCCATAAATTGCTGATTTCGTTTACTTCGTCCTAAAGCTTGTTCCGTGCGATCTTCTAATACTAAACGATTTGGGATTTGCGTTAGTGGATCGAGTCGAGCAATTTCAGATAACTGTTCTTCTTGTTGTTTAAATGAACTGACATCCCTAAGTTGGGCGAGATAAAAAGGTTCCGCTGGGTGGTTTATCTTTGTGATGGACATTTCATAGTGGCAATGGGCAAGCGCTGGACAATGTTTTAAAGGAAGCCATTGCTCACTGTGAGTGAGACCAAGCTGTTCAAGGGCTGAACTAAGCGTGTAATCTCGTAAATTTAATTCGGGTAATAACTCTGTAATATCAATCAATGGAGAAGCAAAAATTTTCTTAACGGCCTGATTATAATCGAGGATCAGCCCTTTTTCATCAAATGTGAGTAATCCTTGCTGAATGTGTTCAACTACACTGCGTAATTTACTTTCAGATTGCTTGAGTGCTTTGCTCATCTGTAATAGTGATTGAGCACGTTGATTTGATTGCTCCTGCCGATACAAAGTGTCAGAGACATTAAACACCTCTATTTGGCAGTATTGTGTCGATTGATATTCAAAAATTGATAAATGGAGCTGCTGGCAAATAGGAAGGCATTTAACACTGTCGAATAAAGGCAATGTAAATGTATCTTCTGGAGGAGATAAGCAGATTGGCTGCTGATGTCGAAAACATTCACTGACAGCATCAGCAAAAGAGCTGTGGGTTTCAAGTCCCAAAGCACTTAGAATTGATTTATCTTGATATTCGTTTAAGTCAAGTCCTGTTCTGGTTGCTAGCCACTTGTTAAAATAAAGAATGTTAAATTGCTCATCAACAACTAAAACACCGTGTTGCGAGTGGGACAAAAGGGAATCAAAAAGGTGCAAATTATTCATCCGTGAATAGCCTGGAAAGTTATTTTTATATTTTATTAGCTGCTGATTATAGTGGTTTTTTGGATAGATACCAATTTATAAGCTCGGTTTAGGAATTTTTAAAGATAAATTGGGTTTTTATCTTAGTTTGTTTACACTAAGAATAAGGTTAACCAATTAAGGATATGGACATGCCCGATGTAACCATTGATGAAAACGCGTTGGTGAGTATGCAGTCACTGTTAGGTGAGCATTTTGAAGCTACGTTGTCCTTTTGTCATACTGAATTTGATCGCTTGCATAGTGAACTAGAAAGTAGTTTTCATTCAGATAATGAAACCGCGATTAGAAATTCGCACAGCTTAAAATCCAATGCGGCGCAGTTTGGTGCTGTCTCTTTGGCTGAAATAGCAAAAAATATCGAACATTTATTGCTTGAAAATAAACTCAAAGAAGCAGAAGAATTTTTGGTGCAACTTGAACCGCATATCCTTGCTACAAAAGAGAAAATGACGGCTTGGTTAATAAATCAATAAACTTGAATTAAATTCAGTCTTTAGCTCTTTTGCTCAGAATCTATTTCGGCTAGTCTAGGCCTATATCAATAGGGGTTAACTATGCCAATAATTAAAAAAAGTAACAAATTAGAGGGTGTCTGTTATGACATCCGCGGGCCAGTGTTAAAACAAGCTCGAAAAATGGAAGATGAAGGTCAAAAAGTACTCAAGCTCAACATTGGTAACCCTGCCGCTTTTGGTTTTGATATGCCAGAGGATATGCACAAAGATATAGTGCGAAACCTATCTGCTGGACAGGGATATTGTGATTCCAAGGGGCTCTATTCTGCCCGAGTTGCCATTTACCAGCATTACCAACAAAAGAACTTTTCGAATCTGGATGTGGATAATATTTTTATTGGCAATGGCGTCAGTGAACTTATTCAAATGAGCACACAAGCGTTGCTCAATTCTGGGGATGAAGTTTTGATCCCTGCTCCTGATTATCCACTTTGGACGGCCTCAGTGCGACTTTCTGGTGGTACACCGGTTCATTATTTGTGTGACGAAGTGCAAGATTGGTTCCCTGATATTGCCGATATTCGAAGTAAAATCACCTCTAAAACCCGTGCGATAGTGCTCATTAATCCAAACAACCCTACAGGAGCTGTCTACGATGAAGCGCTACTGCAGGATTTGCTTGGGCTTGCGCGAGAGCATAAATTATTGGTTTTCTCCGACGAAATTTACGAAAAAATTCTCTATGATGGTGTGGTCCATACCTCTATCGGCTCGTTATGCGATGATTTGCCAATTATTACCTTCAATGGTTTAGCTAAAACCTATCGTGCTGCTGGCTTAAGAATGGGTTGGATGGTGCTCAGTGGTAAATTGTCGGGAATAAGCGATTATATTCAAGGGTTAGATATTTTGGCATCCATGCGCTTGTGTGCGAATGTGCCAGCGCAGTTTGCGATTCAACAAGCTTTGGGTGGCGTGCAATCAATCGATGACTTGATTAAGCCAACAGGGCGCTTATATCAGCAACGTGATATTGTTTGGCAAGGCTTAAATGCGATTGAGGGCGTGTCATGCACTAAGCCTAAAGGGGCGTTGTATGCATTTGCGAAATTTGATCGTGCAAAATTCAATGTGCATGATGATGAAAAGCTGATTTTTGATTTATTAATGCAAGAGAAAATATTACTAGTTCATGGTCGGGCGTTTAATTGGCCAGAGCCTGATCACTTTAGATTGGTTTTTTTACCTCATCAAGATCAACTTAAACCCGCTTTAGCGCAAATGGCGAGGTTTTTTGATGGTTATCGCCAATAACCTTTAAAATGCGCCAAACTATGTATTTGGCGCATTAATATTGACAATATATTGCTGATAGATTTCTGGTAGGTGCTTTAAAATCTCGGCTTTACCAGCAATATCAGCTTGATTAAGTACTTGCGTTAACACGTTCACATCTAATTGTTCCGCTATGTGTTCGCTTTGCCTGATGTGGCTGATATGCCAAGGCTCTGCCGCCACTCCTCCTGAGTAGCTTTGATAAGGTTTAAAGAAACCCAAGTCCGGAAGTTGCTCGTTTAACCACAGGTTGAACGAATAAAAAGGGCCGCCTTTCTCATATTCATGTTGTTCTAATTTCACTTGATAGTCGTCGCTGACTGCATTGCTATCATAAATATCAAGATCAGTTCCCCAGTGGTGGCGACTTGCGCCCGGCAGTGCCGAGAAGAGTAAAATAGCAAACACACGTTCTCGTTCAGATAGCTGACTCATATCAACTTGCTGCTCATACTTATCCAGAACAGGACGCACACCATTAAATTTATTATTCCAAATGATTAATTGGCGCTCAAAACTGCGAAAGCTTGATGCAATCGCCAATGAAAACCCAGCTTTTTGTGCTGCGGCGTGTAAGCGAATTAAATCAGGGACAATTGCTGTATGGACTAGATGACCCTGAAAATCAGTTAAATGATCTTCATGTGTCCCGCAAGCTAAGGTGGACATCATCAAGCTAATAACTCAATTAAAATGTGATAATACATGTCGGTAAGTTTTTCTAAATCTTCGACACTGACACATTCATTTACTTTATGGATAGTGGCATTACACGGCCCTAATTCAATTACTTGCGCGCCTGTTTGGGCGATAAACCGTCCATCAGAGGTGCCTCCTGTCGTCTGCAGTGATGGGGCATAGTGCGCAACGTGCTCAATGGCTTTGACTGTGGCATCGACCAATGAACCCGCAGAGGTTAAAAAGGGCAAGCCATTGAGTGTCCAATTAATTTCATAGTCAAAACCATGATGATCAAAAATAGACACCACCCGAGACTTTAATTCATCTGCGGTCACTTCAGTACTAAAACGAAAGTTAAATTGTAAATCCAGTTCACCCGGAATAACATTACCCGCACCGGTACCACTATTGATGTTAGAAATCTGAAAGCTGGTAGCAGGGAAGAACTCATTACCCTTATCCCACTGTGTTTGAGATAATTCGGTTAAGGCTGGACTGACTAAATGAATTGGGTTTTTAGCCAACTGCGGATAAGCGACATGACCTTGGATGCCTTTGACTTTCACAAAACCTGTCAGTGAACCTCGTCGACCATTTTTTACGACATCGCCCACTTTATGACTGGATGATGGTTCGCCCACTAAGCACATGTCTATTTTTTCATTGCGAGCTTCTAATGTTTCGATGACTCGGGGTGTGCCATTTATAAATGGCCCTTCTTCATCTGAGGTAATAAGAAATGCAATAGAGCCTCGGTGATCAGGGTAATCAGTGACAAATCGTTCCGTGGCGACAATCATTGCGGCAAGCGAGCCTTTCATATCGGCTGCGCCCCGGCCATGCAAATAACCATCTTGGACTAAACCACTAAATGGCGGTAAATGCCAAGCAGACTCTGGCCCTGTTGGCACGACATCAGTGTGGCCGGCAAAACAAAACAAAGGCGATTGCGTGCCTTTGCGAGACCACATATTTAAGGTATCGACAAAAAAGAGTGATTCATGTTCAAAGCCAATCGCAGTGAGGCGCTCAGCCATAAGTTGTTGGCAACCTTCATCTAAAGGGGTGACAGAAGGCCGCTGAATTAACTGTTGGGCGAGCTCTATAACAGCTTGTTTACTCATGCAAAAATCTCTTGATATTGTTCAGCTTTAAACCCTAAATGCATGTGTTCTTGATGGACAAGAAGTGGGCGTTTGATCATTGCTGGATGTTCCAGCAACAGAGCTAATGCCGTGTCTTTATTGAGGCCCGCTTTTTGTTCATCAGTCAAAGCGCGATAGGTAGTGCCTCTTTTATTTACCAGTTGCTCCCAGCCTAGCTGTGCTTCAAAGGTTTGCAATAATTCTGCAGTGAGGCCTTGCTTACGATAGTCATGAAATTGATAAGAAACATTCTGGCTATCGAGCCATTTTTTGGCTTTTTTTATCGTGTCACAGTTGGCAATGCCATACATTAAAGTCATACATAATCCTAAATTGCTCAGCGACGTTGTTTCGCTGTAATGTGAAAAAGAATATCGTTTGGTGCAAGAACTTGTTGATGACTATAGTAAATTCCACCTAACTTTTGGTGGTTAATAATGGTCACCGCGACATGAATAGGTTCTTTTACTTGACGAAAATCGGCATAAAATAATAAAGATTTAGCCGTAAATGATTGTTTTTGATTGATATAGTAACGTAAGCCATTTAGAGGTAAGTAGCGCTCGTTAATATCAAGAGAAATTAATAACTGTATGCCTTGGCGGGATTTTAAAATGAACTCTGTGCCACCCGCTCTTATTTGCTCTACAGTTCCATCAAATGGGGCATAAAGTTTGTGCCCTGTCATTAAAAGCATCACTCCACAGCCCAATATACCGCGAGAGAAGAGCGCAACAGGGTGATGCTCAAGTGGAAAAACTTTACCGGACACAGGGGAATAGATAGGTAAGCCCAGACCTTGAACTTGATTTTCATTGGCTTTTATTACTTGTTTGTGAACGGCCATCATTAGATATTGGTCACTCTGTAGCCACTTTTACGTAAGCTTGACACGGCCTTGCGGATTGCCTCTTGTTTCACTAACACATAATCGGTATCAAAGGTTGAAATCGCAAAAATAGATATCTTTTCAGCGGCCAGCACGCCAGATATATTTGATAAAATACCAGTTAATGAAAAACCAAGCGGGCCGAGTACTTCAAAGGCAGCCCAACCTTCTTCGCTCTCGTTACTGTCTAAAGGAATCGAATCAGGACAAACAATAGAAAGCTCATCGTAGGTTTTGGCTATGAAATAAATAGGTGCATTGTACACCGCCGAAGGAATGGGCTGTGATGGGTCAAAGCTGTGAATGGTAAATGTCTCATTCATTAATTCTAAAGTTTGTTTTGACATAATGCATCCTTGAGTGACATCAATCATTATTGTGCGTCTATAACAGCAGCCACGCAAGAGGCAATAAATAAATAGTTAAACATTTATAACTATAATATTCTGTTTATCAGCAACTTAAACTAAACATAAGTGTTTGGCTAAATAGCTTGATTGTTGGCATATCAACATGATGAAACATTCATGACTAAAAAATTAAAAATAGGCGCTAAAAGCTTGAGTGGCCAACAAACGAGTAAAAACGGTGGTTTTCTTGATTATAAATAACACTAAAATTATTAATTAGTTGAATTCACACTCATTTGTTTTCCACAAAAACTGTGGATAACCTTGTTAATTAGTCTATTCTAAATGCGTATAGCTATGATTTAATTGATTAATTATGATTGGCACAAAATTTGACTTGTTTGTAACGCAGAGATTTATGCAATAAGTACGATAAATGGTACTTATTGCATAAGACAAATTTAATTGACAGTTTGAGTCGCTTGGATAGCTGTGAGGGCAATGGTATAAACAATGTCATCGACTAACGCGCCGCGACTGAGATCGTTTACAGGCTTACGCATGCCTTGCAGCATCGGACCAATGCTAATTAGTTTAGCGCTTCGTTGCACAGCTTTGTATGTGGTGTTCCCCGTATTCAAATCTGGAAAAATAAAGACAGTCGCTTTGCCTGCCACTAGGCTATTGGGCGCTTTTTTCTGTGCAACACTTTCCATTATCGCGGCATCATATTGCAAAGGGCCATCAATAATTAAATCAGGGCGTTTTTGTTGAGCCAATTGTGTGGCTAATCTCACTTTTTCGACATCTGCACCGACGCCTGATGTACCTGTACTGTAACTGATCATCGCGACTTTAGCTTCAATACCAAACGCAATGGCAGAGTCAGCAGATTGAATCGCGATATCGGCTAATTGCTCGGCACTGGGATCGGGGTTGATGGCACAATCACCATAAACCAACACTTGATCAGGCAGCAACATAAAAAATATGGATGAAACTAACGAGGAGCCAGGCGCGGTTTTAACCAGTTGCAAAGGAGGGCGGATGGTGTTGGCTGTGGTATTCACTGCACCAGAGACTAAGCCGTCCACTTCATTATTAGCGAGCATCATCGTCGCTAAAACGGTATTGTCTAGTAACTGCTCTTGAGCAATGACTTCAGTCATTCCTTTATTTTTTCGTAATTCAACTAAAGATGCAACGTAGTTAGCACGAACGGTTTCAGGCTCAATAATACTCACTTTATCATTGAGCTGCACACCTTGTTGTTCTGCAATTCTTAAAATTTCATCACGTTCACCAAGTAATATTGTATGTGCAATGCCTCTTTCGCCACATATTGCAGCGGCTTTGATTGTTCTTGGCTCTGTTCCTTCAGGTAACACAATGGTTTTATTTGCATTGCGAGCTTTATTGGTGAGCATATGGCGAAAGGCTGGAGGAGACATTTTACGTGTTCGCTCTACGCCCATGGTTAGACTATGCAGCCAATCACTATCTAAATGTGCGGCATTGTGGTCTTTTACTCGCTCTATGCGTTGCTCATCGTCAGTGGGTACTTCCATATTAAAGTTATGCAGTAATAAAGAAGTGCGCCAAGTATCGGCTTGAGTGGATAAAATAGGGAGCCCAGTAGCCATAGCTTGTTCACACAGCTTAATAATTCGTGCTTCTGGTTTGAAACCACCAGTTAATAAAATAGCGCCAATCTTAGTGCCATTCATGGCCGATAAGCAGGCCGCAACTAATACATCGGAGCGATCGCCCGGTGTGACCAGCAATACCCCTGGATTAAAATGATTTAAAATGTTTGAGACCGTGCGGGCACAAAACGTGACACTTCTTAGGCGACGATGGGCCATATCTCCTTCATTGACAATCTCAGCATTCAAATAGCGGGCTAAATCAGAGACACGTGGTGCAACTAATTCAAAATCCCACGGCACACAGCCAAGCAATTTAAACGATTGTTGTGTAAAAACGGGCATGGAGGCTAATCGCGTGAGCTCATGAGCAAGATTATCAGGTTCGAATAAGTCAGCCAGATCTGCTCGAGCTCGACCTTCTTCATCTAAAGGAGCATTCACTTTATTAAAGATGCAACCCAACACTCGCTCATTTTCTAGGCCGCCATAAAAGCTGGCTGCAATTTCAAGCCTGTCTTCTATTTGATCAAGTGGATCATTACCGGGCGTCAATACAAATACAATTTCAGCGCCTAAAGCTTGTGCTATCTCACGATTGAGTCGCCCTGCATAAGGTTGTTTACGGGTCGGGACCATCCCTTCAATGATGGCGACTTCGCCTTCGCTGGCACTTGATTCAAATCGTGTGATCACTTCTTCGAGTAAAATATCACCTTTACCATCGCCAATCATTTGTTCTGCGTAGTGTAAATCAAGGGGCAACGCAGGCCTGATATTCGATCCGAGTTTCACAATTTCTGTTGATTTTTCTGGGCCTTTATCACCCGCACGGGGTTGAGCTATAGGTTTAAAAAAGTTAACTTTCACCGCTTTTTGCTCTAAAGCACGCACCAAACCCACAGACACTGAGGTGAGACCAACACCTGTTGAAACAGGAATTAACATAATGCGATGTGACATTAAATGACCTCCAGCGCTAGGGCGGCGGCATCACGTGCAATCATCCATTCTTCATTGGTTGGGATAACCAAGGCTTGAGGGCCCGTTTGGTTCGAGGTAATCACCCCAGATTGACCAAAACGAGCTTGACTATTGGCTTGCTCATTTAATTTAAAACCAAAAAAGTTTAATGAATCAATCACTTTTTGACGAATTAATTGCGAGTTTTCACCAATGCCTCCAGTAAAAATTAATCCATCAAGTGTGCCAAGTGGCACAACGTAAGCGGCAATTTGCTTGGCAAGGCGATAACAAAACACTTCCAGCGCAAGGCTTGCTTGAGCATTGCCCGCTAGATGGGCATCTTCAATTGTGCGGCAATCATTTGAGAGTTTACTTAACCCTAATAAACCACTTTGTTTATTTAATAATGTATCTATTTTAACAGCACTATATCCGAGCTGTTGGGTCAGAAAATTAAATAACCCGGGGTCAATATCGCCACTTCGTGTGCCCATTACGACTCCTTCAAGGGGGGTTAATCCCATACTCGTATCGACACTGACACCATTTTTGATAGCAGTGACTGAGCAGCCGTTGCCAAGGTGAGCGCTGATCAATGCCAATGTCTCAAATGGTTGTTGTAAGACTGTGGCCGCTTGCTTTGCTACATAATGATGACTTGTGCCATGAAAGCCATAACGACGCACACCATGTTGTTGATAAAGCTCGTAAGGTAATGCATAAAGGTAGGCATGTTTGGGCATGGTTTGGTGAAAAGCGGTATCGAAGACAGCGACTTGAGGTAATGTATCAAATGCTTTTTCGGCAGCTTCAATCCCGACGAGGTTGGCCGGATTATGCAGAGGGGCCAAACTAATTGTATCTGCGATCACTTGTTTTACATGCTCAGTGATCACCACTGATTGAGTGAAATGCTCCCCGCCATGGACAACTCGGTGCCCGACGGCAATGAGAGAGTGTTCGAGTTTATTGGCTTTAATAATGTCAACTAATCGAGTAATCGCTTGTTGGTGGCTGGCATTAGCAATTAAAGACTCAGTCTGCTTTTGGCCCTGATAACTATATTTAAGGCGTGCATCTTCACTTATGAGGCATTCGGCAAGGCCAGTGATGAGTTCATCACCTGATTGTGCATCTAAAATAGCAAACTTTAAGCTTGAACTGCCGCAATTGAGCACTAAAACATGTTGATCTAACATTTATGTTATCCCATATAATGAGGTGTACCAGCGAAAAAAAAGCCACGAGATGCCTGCATTTTCATGCAGTGTTGTGAGACTATGGTACACTTGAGTTATCTAAGAGGTAATTTTAACCTAAGTTATCGCATAAGGTTAAATGTTTAGGATCATTTGAGGAGTCCCTATGCAAAAAAGTATTATGTCTCAGCTCAACGATGGTCAGCAATACAGCAAAATATGGCCAAACAATGTGGCCTTAGCTCCTATTTTTCCTGAACGTCGTGTCATTAAAGCGACTCAATTAGCATTGAAAGTCATGCCTATGTTGGCGGTGTTCAGTATTTTTGTACAAGTACAGTTTTTTGGCAGCCAGTTTTTACCTCAAGCCTTAACCTTTGCGTTATTTTTATTATCGATGCCATTACAAGGTTTATATTGGTTAGGCAAACGGGCTAATACCACATTACCGCCATCTTTAGCGTCTTGGTATCGAGAATTACAGTCAAAAATGCAAGAGAATGGCTATCAACCGACAGTGACCCGTGCACAACCTCGTTTTTACGAGCTTGCCCACTTATTAAAAGAAATGTTTGAAAAAATGGATCAGGCTTTTACAAAGGAAATTTTCTAGTCCGCACTTTGAGACACGCTCAACCTTGATTCGAGTTGAGCTGTTCTTGTTCTAAATACGCTTTGATTGAAATTATATTATCTGCAGCGACACTAATAGGTTCTTTAAACTGCCCTTGTGAGTTCATAAGTTGATTGATGTTTTTTTGATGGTGACGATAAAAGCCGGCAAGGGCAAATTCAATCAATTTAACGCTTGGGAAAAAACGACACAAAGTGCCTTTTTTGAGCTTTGTTCGCTCAGTTTGATTTAACTTAAATGTCAGTTCAATTTGCTGATGTTTATCTAAGGTTTGCGCGTACGCTGTGGCTAAAGCATCCTCTATTTCGGTGATTGCTTCTTGCAGGTTATCGGGCAACACAGTGCCATCACTGGCTAAAAACTGACAGGTGACAGGCTGAGATTTGATTGAACGCTTAAATTCTTGATGGCCTAAATCTGTCAGTACATTTTCATAAATGATTAACCACCATAATTCCTCTTTCCACGCATTAATAAAGGTGTCTGTAAATAATTCAAAAGAGGGTGTCTGCTCAAAAGGCAAAATTAAAATATATTGGCTGGTTTTATCTATCGCGATAATTGTTTTGGTGTTGCCGTGTACATGGAGATGACAGTACCAATTCATTGTGAGGTGTTCTAAAAAATAGGGGAGTTTAACATTGATGTTATGCGGGTTGCTCGAACACTCCTGCGATACAAGATAGGCGTATAAATCATTGGATAAAGCAATGTCACAATGCATCTTTGTTCTCCCTTTGATAACCCAATCAATTGTATAACAAAGATGCAATTCGACTATTACAGCCTATTACACTGAATCGAGGAGAGAGGGAATGTTGCCAACTCGTTCAAATCGAGTGAGATAAAACTCGAGTGTAACGTTAATATGCGCCAGCTGCGACAGTGCCTGCCAATGTTCAGGGCGAAACTTCCAGGCAAAAGGCGTCATCATAACGAGGTGCTTAGCCATATCGACTTCAAGAGTGACGTGATGGGTGAGAACTTGTTGCTCTACTTGCATAAACCCTTGTGGGCACGCAATAGGAGTATGCTGTTCAACATTTTGATAAATAATACTTTTTAGTTCTTTCAAATGCCAAGGGCCAGGGCTTGCAACTAGCAATATCCCCGCTGATTGGCCTGAGTCTGGTACTTGGGCGAGCCTGGCTAATTCATTGTCAAACAGGGGAGCAAAAACACTGACAAGGGCTGCCGCTGTGCCATCTGCAAAAGGTGTTTGTGCAATGGATGCAACACTAAAATGACAATCTGGGTAGCGTTTTGCGGCATATTTCACTGCAGGTTTTGATATATCGACCCCATACACCTGACATGTCTGAGCTTGTTGCTTGAGTGCCTGAGTATAAAACCCTTCACCACAGCCTAAGTCGATAACGGTACTGTCTGCGGGCAAATGGCTTAGTTGCTGCGCAATGGCTTGTTGTAAAAACTGATAATGGTTTGAGGCTAAAAAAGCACGCCTAGCTTGTACCATATCTAAATTATCACCCGGATCTTTCGATTTTTTGTGTTGAACAGGCAGCAAGTTCACATACCCTTCTTTAGCATAATCAAAACTATGCTTGTTTTCACAGCGTAAGGTTTTGTCGTGTAATGTGAGTGGGTGCTGGCAAATAGGGCAGCGATAAGCCATCGTCATTGTGCTAAATAGTCCTTATCATAAAAGGTTTTGACCCAGTGCGGGCGGTAAATAATCAGCAGCGTTATGACCATGCCATTAATGGTCGCCTCAGGAAACCAAATGAGGGCAGCTAACACGGTGTAATTATCAAAAATAGTCGGCCAATCATATTGAGCCAGCGCATAAAACAGCAGTGAGTTTGTTAAAATATGCACCACAGCGGTCAATGCTGCAGTTAAAAAGCTACCAATAAAAATATAAACAAATACATGGCGTGGTAAAAAATGGTAGCAAAGTAAAAAGACTGCATAAGTGATTAGTATGGGCATAATGGCCGTTGTGAGCCCATAGAGGCCAATCTGTGACATTGGCACTACATCAAAAAGGGTTAATAACACCAGAGCAAGCGTGCTGATAAGCACGGCAAACCGCCAGCCAAACACTAACGTCACAGTGCACATCGCTAATAAATGCACCTCTAATTGTGGGTAAATACCTGCTTTAACTGACCAAAGCCCTGCAATGATAACGCTCGAGGCCAGCACACAGTGCTGCAAAGTGGAATGAGTCAATAATTGAGTCCATGTCAGTTTGTTTATCGCGAAAAGCAACACCGCGAGATACAGTAAGATGCAAAAAGATTCAAATATTGGCATAGCGAGTGACCATGTTGTTGGGCGTGAACTAAGGTTGCGTCACGCCCAAGAGTGATTAGTTAAATTCGGACCAAATAGGGGCATGATCTGAAGGTTTTTCAATCCCTCGTAATTCATAGTCAATACCAGCATCAATACAGCGTTCAGCCAATCCTTTTGTTGCCAGTACCACATCGATACGCAGGCCACGATTGTCATCAAAGCCTTTTGAGCGATAGTCAAACCACGAATAACGATCACTTGTGTCAGGGTGAAGGGCACGAAACGTATCAACAAAACCCCAATTCAGTAAATCACTTAACCATTGGCGTTCTTCTGGTTGGAATGAACACTTACCTGTTTTTAACCAACGTTTTGCATTTACATCGCCAATGCCAATGTCTAAATCGGTCGGGGAGATATTAATGTCACCCATCACCACAAGCTGGCTGTTGGCATCTTCATTGGCAAGGTAAGTCATTAAATCTTTATAAAACTGTCGTTTATACGGGAATTTAGTTTCATGGCTAATATTGTCCCCTTGTGGGAAATACCCATTCATAATTTTGACTGGTTGGCCATGTTTGTCTTCAACGGTCACAGTAATCATACGGCGCTGGGCATCTTCGTCATCTGTTGGAAATCCCTTTTCAACAGAGATAGGCGCTTGTTTACATAACATAGCCACGCCGTAATGGGCTTTTTGTCCATGAAAATAAACGTGATAGCCCATAGCTTCGACATCTTCGATAGGAAAAGCCTCATCATGGACTTTTATTTCTTGTAGGCCGATAACATCAGGTTGATGTTTGTCAATAATCGCTTGTAATTGATGAAGGCGGGCACGCAGGCCATTTATATTAAACGAGATGATTTTCATTCGCGGATCCCAAAAGAAATAGATAAGACAAGTAGCCGTCAATAGTAGCATTATTTATTAGACCAATAAATAATGCATGAGGGTTTATCGCGCCACAAAAGTGAGGGATTATGCGAAAAGTCATTAAGATTTTCAGGGATTTAATTTACACTGGCATTTGGAATCTCTCTTTGACGGATGCAAATTAGATGCTGCATATTATTCAATCAAATCGACTCGAAGTACTCGAACAACAAATGGCGCAGCTCTTGACTGATGAACCATTAAATACGGTGTTTGAGCAAGAGATCATCTTGGTGCAGTCACCGGGAATGGCGCAGTGGCTTAAAGTGAGTTTTGCTGAGCAGCACGGCGTGGTGGCGCAAATCGATTTTCCACTGCCGTCGAGTTTCACGTGGCGTCTTTATCAACAACTGTTACCCCAAGTGCCTGCTGAATCTGCATTTAATAAAAGCAATTTAACGTGGAAGTTGTTTGCCTTGTTACCCACTTGCTTAGACGATCCATTATTTTCACCGTTGCAGCGGTATCTCGCGAACGATAATGCGCAGCAAAAACTGTTCTCTTTATGTGAAAAAATTGCCGATGTGTATGACCAATACTTGATGTATCGTCCACATTGGCTCGCCATTTGGCAAGAAGGCACCGATGAGCTCTCTGATGTGTCTATTAGCCATGCCCCGTGGCAACCCAGTTTATGGCGCAAACTAGTGCAATACACCCAAGAGCTCGGACAAAGTCATTATCATCGTGCCAATATGCATGACGCATTATTAGAAGCATTAGCCAACGCACCCCGTTCAGCACTACCAGAGCGGATCAGTATTTTTGGTATTTCGGCGCTACCCAACGCCCAATTAGCGGTGTTTAATGCATTAGCCCAGCGGATCCCTGTTTATTTATATTTCTTTAACCCAAGCGAGCATTATTGGGGCGATATTGTCGATGAAAAAACTTTAGCCAAAATTCAGGTAAAATACGCCAAAAAACCGAATATTACCGCACAAGATCAGCAATATTATTTTGTCGGGAATCCGCTTTTGTCATCTTGGGGGAAACTGGGTCGGGATTATTTTGAGCAGTTGATGCAACAAGATGCACAGTGGCATGATTTGTTTATCGAGCCTACTTCGCGTCATTTACTCGGCGCTATCCAGCAAGAAATTTATCAGCTGGCCTTTAAGGGGGAATCTTTAGCAGATGATCCCAGTTGGTATATTTGTGATGAAGGCAAAATTGCCGTGGCTGAGCATGATAGCAGTGTTCGTTTTGCTGATTGTCATACGCCCTTGCGTGAAGTGGAAGTGTTGCATGACCATTTGCTTGATTTATTTAGTGCCGATGCCACGTTAACACCTAAAGACATTATTGTGATGATGCCGGATGTGGGCGCATACAGTCCTTATATTGAAGCCGTTTTTGGCTCAGCAACCCAAGAGCGGTATATTCCCTATGCATTGGCCGATTTAGCCATCGCGCAAGAAAAGCCGATACTGACAAGTTTTCTGCAATTAGTCGGGTTGCCATTTAGTCGTTTTGGCGTATCTGAAATACTCGATTTACTGCAAGTGAACACGATTGCAGAAAAGTTTGCCATTAATGCCAGTGAGCTGGATCAAATTCGTTATTGGCTTGAACAAGTTGGGGTGAAATGGGCGCTCGATGCTGATCATAAAGGGGAGCTTGACCAACCTCAGTTTTCTCTCAATACCTGGCGCCATGGTCTGCAGCGTTTGTTATTAGGGGTTGTACAACGCAACGAAGATTGTGACTTTCAAGGGATTTATCCGGCCGACCAAGTTGAAGGAATGGCCGCTGGGTTACTTGGACAGTTAGTACAGTTTATTAGCGCCTTGGCTGATTTTAAACAGCGCTTAACGCCTGATGCAACATTAGGCGAAAAAGCCGATATTCTGCAGCAATTATTAACCGCGTTTTATGATCAAAATTCCGAACAATCATGGGATTTATTGCAACTCGATAGTGTAATAGCTGATTTAGCCAAACACGATGCAAATAACGACTACAAAGGGCTTGTTTCGCAGCGGGTCATCGTGACGTTGATTCAACAAGGGCTCAACCAAAGTGGTGTTGGGCAACGTTTTTTAGTTGGCCAAGTCAACTTTTGTACACTGATGCCGATGCGTTCAGTGCCTTTTAAAGTTGTCTGTATGCTCGGCCTCAATGATGCGGATTATCCGCGCAGTGTTCAACCTATGGGGTTTGACCTATTGCCCCATAGTTTGCGACAAAAAGGCGATCGCTCTCGTAAATTGGACGATCGTTACCTCTTTTTAGAGGCCTTACTCAG
This sequence comes from Pseudoalteromonas ulvae UL12, assembly GCF_014925405.1. Classification (NCBI taxonomy): domain Bacteria; kingdom Pseudomonadati; phylum Pseudomonadota; class Gammaproteobacteria; order Alteromonadales; family Pseudoalteromonadaceae; genus Pseudoalteromonas; species Pseudoalteromonas ulvae. Next base: position 26,430 of record NZ_AQHJ01000026.1, on the reverse strand, counting down.
TGTGCGTGAGCATCTGTATATTAGTTATATTGGTCGTTCGTGCTTTGATAACAGTGAGCGAGTACCGTCAGTGTTAGTCAGTGAGTTACTTGAGTATTTAACGCGCAGTTTTTATCAGCCGCAAATGGCAGGCAAGCCTATTTTTCCTGCTAACTTGATCACTCAGCACCACTTACAACCTTTTAATCCGGCTTATTATTCACAGCAGCCACAAAGTTATAATCCAACGTGGCAAATTAAGTCCTATGAGCCGCAGCCCAGCGCTCCAGAGATTATAATGCCCATCAGTGACGACATAGAGCTCACTGCATTTGTGCGCTCACTCTGCCAAGTTCAAGAAAGTTTCTATCGTAATACTCTGGGTGTGAAGATTGCACAGTTTGATGAAATCAACAAAGACGAAGAGCCTTTTTCGCTTAATCACTTACATCGCTATTTTTATCTTGATGAAATGCTCGAAGCGGCGCTACACGATAAGCCCCTCAACAGTGAGCAAATACTGCAACGGGGTGATTTACCTTTATCCCATGTTGGGGCACTGACTTATGATCAAATGCAAACTCGTATCAGTAATATGATTACTAGCTTGCGGGCCCATCAAGTCACGCAATTTGATGAGCCGATAGAAGTAAACGTGCAATTAGGAGCGTGTCGATTACAAGGTTGGTTGAGCCAAATTGTTAATAGAAAACAAGTGTTTTATCGTAGTGCCACCATTAAAGCGAAAGACAAAATTAAAGCGTATTTGTATCACTTAGTGGCCAGTGCTAGTGAGGCCGTCACACAAACATGGGTGATTGGCCTCGATAGCGAATGTGTGTTTGATACCATTGATGCCAATGAAGCGATGCACGCATTGCAGCAGTGGCTAGCGCTTTATCGAGAAAGCCTACAGCGACCCATTCCATTTTTTCCTGTGGCCTCGTTACTGTATGCCCAAGAGCAAGATTTTGGCAAAGCGATGAGTAAATTTTCCGGTGGTCAGTACATTGGGGCAGGCGAAGCTGAAAACCCTTATGTTGCGTTGGATTTTAGTGATCTTAGCCCCCATCAAGACGCCTTTATTTATTGGAGTGACACGCTACTTAAGCCTTTAGTCGACAAAATAGAGGAGACAAAACATGCAAGTGCTTAATCCTGTAACTATGCCGTTGACAGGCGCATCCTTAATCGAAGCCAGTGCGGGTACGGGTAAAACCTACACTATTACCGCATTATATATTCGGCAATTATTGGGGCTACAAACCTCAGAGCCCAACAATGAACCACTCAGTGTTGAGCAGATCTTAGTGGTGACATTCACAGAAGCAGCCACCGCTGAAATTCGTGACCGCGTTCGTACGCGCATTATTGATGCCCGAGATGCATTAATGGGCGCGCCCTGTCACGATCCATTGTTAGCTGAAATTTTGACCCAGATCAGCGATCCTAAGTGGGCGTATTCTTTACTCGATGCCGCAGCAAAATCCATGGATGATGCCGCTATTTTCACTATTCATGGTTTTTGTCAGCGCATGCTCAAACAGCATGCGTTCGAATCTGGGGTGGCGTTTAATTTAAATTTTATTCTTGATCAGTCAGAGTTATTACTCGAGGCATTAAAAGATTATTGGCGTGTGTTTGTTTATCAATTAGATAAACAAAAAACCCAAACAGTCTTAAACCTTTATCCGGCTCCGCAGAGCTTATATAAAAAAGTATTTAGCTTATTGGCAAGGCAAACTGCGACTGTGATCCCACAGTATAACCTTGCGCAAATGTGGCAACTGCAAGATGACTATCACAGTGCATTAAAACACTTTAAACAAGAGTATTTAGTCAGTGATTTTGCAGCGAAAATAGCTAAATCAGATATTAAGAAAAACAAAGCGGCAGCCAAAGCGGCGAATCTCGATGCGCTGGTGGCATTTTGTCAAAGTGATGAGCAAGACTTTAGTTTTGGCTCGGCCAAAAATTCTTTTGAGACTTGGTCGCAAGCCGCGTTTGACCAAGACGACATGTACAAAAAAAATGGTCAACGCTTTAGCCACCCTTTGTGTGCGCAATTTAGTCAGTTAAGTCATTTACGACAAGCAATCAAAGAAGGGCTGCCACTTGCGATTGCTCAAGATGCCGCTTTGTGGGTAAAACAGGCGCTCATAACTAAAAAGCAAGATTTGAGCTTAATTAGCCCAGATGATTTGCTCACTTACCTTTATCAAGCACTGATGAGCGAAGGGGGAGAGGCGTTGGCAACACAAATTGCACAGTGTTACCCAGTTGCCATGATAGATGAATTCCAAGATACGGATCCGATCCAATATGGAATTTTCAGTCGAATCTTTTTAAATCAAGCGGCTTCGCTCATAATGATAGGCGATCCAAAACAAGCCATTTATGGCTTTCGTGGCGCTGATATCTTCACCTATATTGATGCTAAACAAGGGGTCGATACCCAGCAACAATATACCTTAGCGAAAAACTGGCGTTCAAGTCAGGGCATTGTAAACGGTGTCAATGCGTTATTTAGTCACCATGATAACAGCTTTATTTTCAACCAAGCGATCCCCTTTTTGACGGTGCAAGCTCATGGTAAAAGCCCAGAGCAGGCATTAGTCATAGATAAACAACCGGTCAAAGCGTTGGCGTTTTGTGTCCTTGAGCATGACAAACCTCTAACCAACAAAGCCTATGCAATGCCGTTGTTAGCCACCCAATTTAGCCAAAAAATTGCTGAGTTATTACTCAAAGCGCAGCAAGGGGAAGCCTTGATTGCAGGGCAGCCCGTTGAAGCCGCTGATATTTGTGTCTTAGTCCGCGACAGAATTGAGGCATCGGCCATGAAAACGGCTTTAACACAGGCAGGAATAGCCAGTGTTTATCTAGCCCGAGATGGCATTTTCAGTACTGCGCTTGCAACCCATATTCTTAATTTCTTAACCGCATTGCATGGCCAATATGATGAAGCTGCGTACCGGGGCGTGCTCGCCGGACCATTATTTAACCTCAGCTACCAACAAATATTTCAACTCAATGAAGACGAGCAGGCTTGGCAGCATTACCTGAGTTTATTTGCCGAATTAAGTGATATTTGGCATAAAAAAGGGGCGATGGCGATGATGGAGCGACTGTTGATGCGCAATAACCTCGCGGGACTGTGGCAATCCATCGATTTACCCGTGGAGCGTTGGTTGACTGATTTTAGGCATTTGTCTGAAATATTGCAGCAAAAGCAATTAGAGCTCGAGGGCAGTTTACGGCTGGTGCGCTGGCTGGCGCAAAGTATTGTTGATAACGACGGTGACAGCACACAACTTAGGTTAGAAAGTGATGCTAAATTAGTCAAAATTGTCACTATGCATGCGTCAAAAGGACTCGAGTACCCGATTGTCTTTATGCCGTTTGCGGTTGGTTTTAGAGAGGCTTCGGAGCAAATTTATCACCAAGATAATCAGCTTATTTATAATTTGATCAAAGATGATGAATCACAGGCGTTAAGCGAAAAAGAGCGCCTAGCAGAAGATTTGCGCTTGTTATACGTCGCGCTGACTCGCCCGGTACATCAGTGTTATATCGGCATGTACAATTTAGCCGTTGGCAATACCAAACGAATGATGATCCAGCGCAGCGCTCTTGGCCACCTATTATTTGCAGGCAAAGAGTTAACCTCTGCCGAAGATTGGCATGCCTTGTTAAACGCCTTTGTTGCTGAGCACAGCGATGACATGACAGTGCACTATTTTAGTGACGTTACAGAGACTACTCAATTATCACAACACGCGCAGCACACACTGTATCAATGTAAAGAATTTAAAGGGCGAATTGAGCGAGATTGGCGACTCACCAGTTTTAGTGCGCTGACTCATAATCAAGCGTCAGAACATATTACACCAGGATTTGAAGACGAGAGCCATGAGCTCGATTGGCAAGGGGAAGAAGAACAACTGCAATTAAACGAGTTTAGTTTTCCAAAAGGGGCGAAACCTGGTAGTTGCTTGCATGCAATTTTTGAGGAAATCGATTTTCAGCACCCTCACCAGCATCCATCCGATGCGACTAAAAACTTAGAGCACGTGGTTGAAACGCAACTAGCCCGATATGGCATCGATGAAAAGTGGCAGCCGACGGCAATCAAGTGGGTCGAAAGTATTTTAAGCTGCCCGCTCAACGAGCAAGGGTTATCACTGTCACAATTGCCGATGAGTCAATGTTTAATCGAGATGGAGTTTTATTTACCTATCTCGGGTTTATCGCCGGTGCAGATCAATCAAATTCTTGATTTGGTGACCGATGACAGCGCCATTCGAAATAACCTTCGCTTTGAAACTATCTCTGGTTTACTCAAAGGTTTCATCGACTTAATTTTTGTCTGGCAGGATCAATATTATGTGCTCGACTATAAATCGAATCATTTAGGGGATCAGGGCAGCGATTATAATCTTGAGAATATGGAGCAGGTCATGCAATCCCATCATTATCACCTGCAATATTTATTATACAGTGTTGCCCTGCATCGTTTGCTTAAACAGCGCATCAAAGGCTATCAAATTGAGCGAGATTTAGGCGGCGTATATTACTTATTTTTACGCGGTTTACCTACGCAGCAAGGCATTTATTTTAAACAAGTTGATACTGAGGTGATTTTAAAACTCGATGCGATTTTCGACAGCCAAAGACATCAAGAGGTGGTTGCGCATGTTTAATCAATTATTAGAACAAGAAAAAATCACCCCGCTGGATGTTGAACTCGCGCAGTTACTTGTTAGGAATGAATCAGATCCGCTTTTTTATATTGTGTTATTGCTCAGCAATACCAACGCGCGACAGCATACGTGTTTAACTTTATCAGAGATTGATTGGCATAATCCGTTTAACTTATCTGAGCCATGGTCGCCTTTTGCTGATACACAAAGCTGCATAAACGCACTTATGCAACATGACGCGGTCGGAGAAGACAAACCATTACGCCTGGTTGAAGAGCGCTTGTATTTTGCCCGCTATGCCGACTATGAAGCCACTTTGGCGCAGAGTTTATTGGCCATGACATCGCGAAAAATTGCGATCGACAAAACAGCCTTGAAGACTTTATTGGATCAATTTTTTGAACCCAGTGCACAAATTGACTGGCAAAAAGTCGCTTGTGCCATGGCCGTGCTCAATGCCTTTTGTGTGATTAGTGGAGGGCCTGGTACAGGTAAAACAACCACAGTGACTAAGTTATTGGCAATTTTACAATCTTTGTATTTATCGGTGCCGCTCAGCATTAAATTGGTGGCACCAACAGGTAAAGCGGCTGCGCGTTTAAGTGAGTCAATTCGGGATGCCAAAGTTAAGCTAGGGCTGAGCGAACAATTGGCGAATGTCATTCCTGAGCAAGCTCAAACAATTCACCGCTTACTGGGGGTGATCCCTCAATCTAATAAGTATCGCCATAACAAAAGTAATCCATTACACCTTGATGTGTTAATTGTTGATGAAGCCTCGATGGTGGATTTAGCATTAATGGCAAAATTGGTTGAAGCGTTACCCAGCCATGCGCGTTTGATATTGTTAGGTGATAAAGATCAGCTCACCTCGGTCGATACTGGGAATGTTTTGGCGGATATTTGCCAAGATTTACAGCTTGGGCAACCGCCTGCGTATTCAACTGAGCAAGTGGCCACGTTAAATCAGTTATGCTGCCAATCAGGTTCAGAGCAATTACAAAGTCAGCCAACCACTTATAAGTTGGCTGACTACATAGCTTTTTTGCAAAAGAGCCATCGCTTCAATCAACACAGTGGCATCGGCCAGTTAGCAAAAGCAGTCAATAGCAACGATAAAGCCCTCTTGGCTGAGATTGAAAAACAAGGTTTTGCAGAACTGACATTTTATGACTTATCGACCCAGTACAAAGCTGCGATTATTCGCTGCGCACAAGCTTATAGTGTCTATCTAGATTTGATTGCACAACAGGCTGAGCCGAGTGCGGTTCATGATGCATTTTTACAATATCAATTATTGGCCGCAGTTCGTGAAGGCAATTATGGGGTCAGCAAACTCAATAGCGAAATCGAAGCGCAGTTGGCGCGGATGGGTAAAATCACTCCATCACATCGTCATTATGTGGGGATGCCGCTAATGATTAGTCAAAATGATTATCAGCTGCAATTATTTAACGGGGATATCGGTATTATCATGCCCGATCAGGAGGGCCAGTTAAAGGCGGTCTTTATGGGAGAGCGTGGGCAAGCGCGATATTTTTATCCGGCCAGATTACCAGCACATGAAAAAGTCTATGCAATGACGATTCATAAATCGCAAGGCTCTGAATTTGCTCATACTGTGATGATGTTACCGCCTCAGCAGCAAGCTAAAATTGGGGTCAATCGTCAGTTGGTTTATACGGGGATCACCCGCGCCAAACAGTATTTTGATTTAGTGGCTCAACCACAAGTGCTAAAAATGGCGATGAGTAAAGCGTTGACGCGAAGCTCAGGGTTATATCAGCGGCTTCAGCAATAAATGAAATCAGATGCATTAATCAGCTTTTACGTCCGTCGAGGCTGATTAATGAACGAGAGTGAACTGTGACTTTTCATAACAACATTATGAATGTGGCATTGGCTATGCATTAATCAGAGGGTTAAAACTCAGTTGGAGATTGCTATGTTAAGTCATTCTTATTGTCGCGCCCTTGAAGTGAGAGTATTTAAAAAAAGCAAAGAAATTAAACGCTTAAAAAGTCAGTTATTCTTTTTTAGACTCATCAGTATCGCGTTTGTGTGTTTGTTTATTATCAGTCAAATTCACATGGGCGCGTGATGTTATCGGGTCATTTTTTTGACAAAGACCACCACAAAGAGTGCCAGTGTAAAGCTGCCACAGAAGGCTTCAATAGCTGCGATAAGCCTTGAATAACCCACAGGGGTGATGTCCCCATAACCCAGCGTGGTGAAGGTTACAACAGAGTAATATAAGCTATTGAAAAAGTCTGACATATTTTGTTCTGCACTTTGTTGTAATGAAAATTGAATTAGTTCATCACCAAAATTGACCCCTAAAAAGAAATACGCAATAGCAGAAATAAAAATCAAAGATAAAGAAAAGAAAATAACATTTGTGGGTTTTTCACCGTAACCACACAACAAATCAACAAATTTAGACACGATTCTGCGCTTTGAATACTTAGGTTGTTGATAACGGCGCATAATCATTTCTTTGTGGGTAAAAGCGCCTGCAACCTCAAATAATCCCTGATGCTCTGCAGCTTTACGTAAGTCTCGGTAGATTTCTTCCGATTGTTCATAATAATCGAGTGCAGCTTCATGGTTGCCTTGCTGCAACGCTTCTTTGGCAAATCGCTCTTGTTGGATCACATCGCCAACGGTCATATTATCGATGCGCGCCCCAATTAATTTGATGCCTAACATATTGGTATGTTGCAACTTACAGCAATGAAGATTTGCATCTCGCAAATCAGCTTTCATCAATGAGCAGTGGGTGAGTTTGGTATTAAATAAGTGCGCGCCATGCAGATTGGCCCGGTAAAAATCCCCAAAAGATAAATCGTAGCCTTCTTTTGAGCCTCTTCTTACTAAGTTTAAGCCGACTAGATTTGCCCGTTTTAGCTTGAGCCCTTGCATTAAGCCGCCATTTAGAGCGTATCTTTCAAGCTTATCTTTTAGATCTAGACCACTTTTATCGAATTTTTCATCGTGCCAAAAGCAAAAACCAGTGCCCATATCGATTTCTTGGCACTTTTTACCGTCGGGACTGCAATATTTACAAATAGGTTTTTGAGTCATAAGCGTACATGCACAAACTGAGATAATTTAAGGTTAGCACTAAAATTCCTCTTAAGCCGAGGAGGTGACTCATTTATAAGTAGTTTTTTATTATTTAGAGAGGTGTGCACTGATCCGCTTGAATTCTGTTTTTAGTTCGACACAGCGATCAAAATGAGCTTTGGGTAAGGTGATCCCATCTACGAGGTTGAACGTTTCGATACATTTTTGTTTTAAACTCGCCGTATCACTGTCTGGGTGTTGAAGTACCTGCAGCAGCGCTTGGATCAGGTTCAAAGCACTCCCAGTATTCATCGGGGCATAGTTGAGTGCTTTTTCGAACTCTTCAATGGCAAGGCTAAAATTGCCTTTTTTATATTGCTCGATCCCTTGTTTGTTATGGGTTTCAAAGTTGGCAATTTTTTGTTCAGCATTGTCAGCTTGCTCCGCCATAATCGCTTCAATAAAGTCAGTATTACGGCCATTGTTTTGTTTAAATTTATCTAATAACTCAAACGCTTGTTCAAATTCACCAATTTCGAGCAATGTCATGATTGACTCTGGATATAATTCCAAAGGCATTTCGCTTTCGTTGTTATTAATTTGCTCTTGCACTACTCCTAAGGATTTCTTTGATTGCAAATAGTTTCCTTTTAGCGCATCGAGTCGGGCCAAACACATGGCTTCGAAGACATCAAAAGGCGTATCAATAAATAGCTGTTGATCAGCCCTTGCTTTTTGTAATGCTATTTTTGTTTCTTTGAGATAGTGCTCTTTATCGGGCTCATTGTCGCTATTTTGTGCTGCATCAAATAATGCACGGATAAAATTAAGCTGATACGAAACATCTTGATGAATTGAGCGACGGCTCATGTCTAATAAATTCTGACAGGCGTTGATGAGCGAGTTATAGGCTTTGTTTTCACGCGCGATATCGGCCAGTAAAAATTGTCGAGTAAAAGAGTAAGGGGAGATACTCACACTTTGTTTGATTGTTTTGAGTGCCTCTTTTGTTTGGCCCATGGCTAATTGGCAGCGCGCCTTTATGTCATGGGCTTCGGCACGAAATCGATTGATATCAAGGACTTCTTCACACAAAGTGAGGGCTTGCTCGAAATCTTTTTTCAGTAAGTAAATGGAGGCACTCGAAATAAGCGCCCAGGTGACGCGTTTAATGGCTAGTTCATTTTTCAGTAACTGCAGTGCATTTTCATAGTCTTTTTGTTTGATGTAAATATTACTGAGTAATTGCACACAATACTGACGATACCGTGGCTGCGATTTTTTGACGGCTAAGATTAATTTAATCGCTGTATCGTATTGCTCTTGCTCTAACGCTAGCATCGCATCTTTAAGCAGTTGCTTTCGCTTATAAACTCGATGAATACGTGATTTTAATAATCCTTGTGAAAAAGGCTTGATCAAATAGTCATCAGGCTCAACTTCGACTGCACCGAGCACCATGGGGCGGGTACTTTCACCTGAGACAATCATATAAATGGCATCGACCGCCAAGCATTTTTTTAAGCGCAGCTCTTCGAGCAATTGTCGCCCGTCTTTACCTTGGCCTAAGTTATAGTCAATAAAAAGTAAATCGAACTTTGTTTCAAGACATTGCGCAAGTGCAGATTCACCGTTGTTGGCAAAATTGATATTCCGTGCACCGATACTAAACAACAATCCTTTCATCATGGTTTGAAATGAGCGTTGGTCATCTACTATGAGAACTTTTTTATCTTTATAGTTAATGAGTGATTTGGCTGTCATGGAATTGATTTTTTGAACCTTTAATTGTTGTCTCTGCCTATTAGATAGTAAACTATTTACCACCAAGCTGCTGTATTTCCTTCGCTAAATGCAGGTTAATTTTAAAAAAGGTCCTATTTGGTGCTGTTACCTGAGTTCACGATAAAAAAAAGTAAACGACGCAAAACGATTGCGATTAAAATTCAAAATCAGCAAGTTATTGTCCATAGTCCCTATGGTGTGTCAGTCGAGTATTTAACGCAGCTGGTTCAACAAAAACAACAGTGGATCATGATTCATTTACAACGACAGCAAGCGCAGGCCCAGCCCGGGCATTTCGATAGAGAAACAATTGATTTATTTGCAAAGCCCTATGCTCTCAATTGGCAAATTGCGAGTAAAAGCACTTACCTTGTCAGTGAGAGTTCAATTACGATTCATACCGCGAGTCGAGTAAAAGATCCTGCATCTTTTCGAGTCAAACAATTAGAAAACCTGTTTAGCGAGCAATTGAGTGATTACATTTCACAACGAATAACTCATTTTTCGTCATTAATGGGATTAAGTTATCAACAAGTGCAAGTGAAATACTATCGTCGACGTTGGGGATCATGTTCGAGTAAAGGAGTGGTCAGTTTTAATTTACTGCTAGCGCAAGTACCTACTTGGGTCATTGATTATGTGATAGTGCATGAATTAGCGCATTTGAAGTTTATGGATCACAGCAAGAATTTTTGGCTATTAGTCAAAAAATATTATTCTCAAGTCGATGAAGCACAAGATTGGTTAAACGAGAAGATGAACTTACTAGATACAAAATAGAGATTTATCAAGAAGGGAGTAGATGGTGGAGGGAGGTGGATTCGAACCACCGAAGGCTGAGCCGTCAGATTTACAGTCTGATCCCTTTGGCCACTCGGGAACCCCTCCGTTTCTACGAGGGCGATAATAGCAAAAATCTGATCGGTGTAAAGAAGTTTTATGACAGTTTTAAACTGTTTGCTTGTTTAGTAGTCATGTTGGTGTTTTTTGATCCAATAAAAAACAAAAATGAAGTCAAAAGAGCAAGGGCTGTTAGTTGTTCGTGATGAGTTCTGTTCCTGATAAACGCGTTTTTATCGAGATGAGAAGGTTGTTACTAATTTTGTTTAGCCTCAGCTAGTCATTCTAAGTAACCAAGTCTCTGCTTACAGCAGTGCTCAAGTTAAATATATTGCGTAAAATTAATGGTTGTGTTGATTCTTGATAAGCTAGAAAGTGTCAAACAGTCAAACAGTCAAACAGTCAAACAGTCAAACAGTCAAACAGTCAAACAGTCAAACAGTCAAACAGTCAAACAGTCAAACAGTCAAACAGTCAAACAGTCAAACAGTCAAACAGTCAAACAGTCAAACAGTCAAACAGTCAAACAGTCAAACAGTCAAACAGTCAAACAGTCAAACAGTCAAACAGTCAAACAGTCAAACAGTCAAACAGTCAAACAGTCAAACAGTCAAACAGTCAAACAGTCAAACAGTCAAACAGTCAAACAGTCAAACAGTCAAACAGTCAAACAGTCAAACAGTCAAACAGTCAAACAGTCAAACAGTCAAACAGTCAAACAGTCAAACAGTCAAACAGTCAAACAGTCAAACTGTCAAACTGTCAAACAGTCAAACTGTCAAACTGTCAAACAGTGTTATTGAATTTAAGGTTACTTTTACTAGGTAGGTAAAACTAGATAATCACGCGATAGGTGAACTAAATTGGCACTGAAAGAATGGTGGAGGGAGGTGGATTCGAACCACCGAAGGCTGAGCCGTCAGATTTACAGTCTGATCCCTTTGGCCACTCGGGAACCCCTCCGTTTCTACGAGGGCGATAATAGCAAAAATCTGATCGGTGTAAAGAAGTTTTATGACAGTTTTAAACTGTTTGCTTGTTTAGTAGTCATGTTGGTGTTTTTTGATCCAATAAAAAACAAAAATGAAGTCAAAAGAGCAAGGGCTGTTAGTTGTTCGTGATGAGTTCTGTTCCTGATAAACGCGTTTTTATCGAGATGAGAAGGTTGTTACTAATTTTGTTTAGCCTCAGCTAGTCATTCTAAGTAACCAAGTCTCTGCTTACAGCAGTGCTCAAGTTAAATATATTGCGTAAAATTAATGGTTGTGTTGATTCTTGATAAGCTACAAACAGTCAAACAGTCAAACAGTCAAACAGTCAAACAGTCAAACAGTCAAACAGTCAAACTGTCAAACTGTCAAACAGTCAAACTGTCAAACTGTCAAACAGTGTTATTGAATTTAAGGTTACTTTTACTAGGTAGGTAAAACTAGATAATCACGCGATAGGTGAACTAAATTGGCACTGAAAGAATGGTGGAGGGAGGTGGATTCGAACCACCGAAGGCTGAGCCGTCAGATTTACAGTCTGATCCCTTTGGCCACTCGGGAACCCCTCCAAATTCAGTGCGGGCATATTATCAAAAATGTTCATGATGTAAAGGAAAAAGATTAAAGAAATTGGCAGTAATGCCGATAAATTCATTAGTAAAAACAACAGTGGTTATTATTAATGCAGATTGATGGAATTTTAACAAACGAAGCACAGCTGGGTAATCAGCTGGCGATTTCGGTTGATGAAAACCGCAGATCTGACTTTTCGCTGTTGTTAGCGATGTTATCCCATGACGCTGTGGATTTTGCACAATTCCATTTACCTCATGAAGAGCAGCCCAACCCATATGCTGAAATCAGCGACAGTACTGATTTAAGGATTAAATTAGGTGCGGGGCCAGCTCAACCTTTAGCTATAAAACCAATAGATTTTTTGATTGGGCAAGAGAATGCGGCATTATTACAGTCCGATGGGATGAAGCAAATAAAGTTAAAGCAGTATTTAAAGCCAGAGCCGCTGGCATTGCGCGATGATAATTTGCATATATCATCGGAAATTATCAATAACTGCGAGCTAAATGTGAAAAAGCGATACTTAAAGCAAGATACTCAAATGGGCGAGATGCAAATCAATGCCGCAGCGTTTTATGATAATTTGCAAAACCCAGCCTTGCATAAACCATTATCTGTCATTACGGCATAAAAGCGCGCTGGATTTTTATTGCTATTTAATTTGCGATAAAACAGCTTAACTCAACCTGTAGCGTGACACTTTTTGTATTTTTTATCGCTTCCACACGGGCACAAATCGTTTCGGCCAACTTTTAGATCAGGTGTAGGCGTAATATCCCCATCAACGTAAAACCATTGATCGTCACGTTTTTCAAACCGAGATAACTCATTAAGTTGGCAGAATAAGTTCTGATAAAAGTACTGAGCACTGAATTCAACCGTGGCAAGATCACCGTTTTCTTCACTATTTAGCACCTTGAGTTTGATAAAACGGCAGCTTTTAGCAAAGTCGTTGATATCTGCAATGACGTTTTCTGGGCGTTTTTCGACCGCGTAAGTATGGTGAATATAATCTGCGTTTCTAATTACATAGGCACTAAAACGGGAGCGCATAAGTTGTTCAGCATGCGCTGGCGTGCGTTGGCCAACGATATAAGGTTGGCAACAGTGTTCAAATGTGAGGTCGGTACCACAATAACACATACATTTTTACCTAATCTTCAAAAACCGCAAGTGTATCGCAAAATTGCGAGGTTTTCCTAAATTTATACCGTTTAGCATTGCGTTCATTGAGCCTGATTCAACTGGTACGGTACTAATTTAAAGGGGCCGTTGAAATAGCGTTATTGTCTCTTACAAAGCTATAAAGCTGCGCTGTTTTTTTGTTAAGTGCTGGCTGGAGAGCTAATTGATTAAGCTGCTCGGCGTTCAGCATATTTGTCCAAGTGATGACAGCAGAAAAGTTACCATTATAAAGTGCGGAGTTGAGCACATATTCAAGGTTCGAAAGATGTTTTTGTCTGATCACAAGTAACTTAGATTTATCGATTGAGCAAGAGTCTAACAGCGATTTACTCGGCACTGCGTCAGGTGCAATGAGTAACGTCCAACCAGGTTGTTGATTAAATTGATGAAGGATTTTTAACAGCTCAAAAGTGGCGCTGATATCATCATCGACTTCAACTAGATGTAAATGAGTTTTAGCACAGGTATCTTGGTAACTTTTAACACGTCGTACATCAATTGTTTGTAACATAAGTATCTCACTGGTTGTTTATACAGTAGTTATGTATATACAGTAGTTTATACAGTTGTATGGTGCAAGCCTTTTTTTACATTTTGTTTATTTAAACAGCTACAAAAGTTCAAAAAATCATCTGATGTAATGCACTATTCGAAATATTGATAAAAAATAGGGGAGTGTTTGAATAAAAAAGCCTGCAATTATGCAGGCTAATGAGAAGGCACTAAGTGTTTGTGCCTTAGGGTAATCAAGTAAGATTATAGGCCATGATTTGCATCATGAATCTGTTCATATAAAGAAGCCGCATACATTCTTGCATCCTTAATTTGTTTTGCACATAAGTGCTTTTGCAACTTAGATATAGCTTCAACGGCTTCTATTGAACCTTGAGATTCAGCCAAGCTTAACCAAGTAAATGCGTGATATTCACTTTGTGGTAGGCCGTTACCTTTTGCGAACATTAGCCCTAAGTAAAACTGAGCTTTAACATGGCCACTAATTGCAGCGCGCCTCATCCATTTTGCCGCGCCAATATCATTCTTAGATTTAGCCATATGAATTGCCGTCGCAAACAGCTGATTTGCTGAAGGTGTCGCGGACTCGTTATTGTGATGGTTTTTTTGAGTTGAAATTTCAGTCAATAAATCATGCAAACTGATAAATGTTTCGAGCAGCTTTTTTTCAATTTCTAGTAACGACATGTCCTCGAGATCAAAATTAGAATGATTGTTTGTAGGTTCTGCTTCAAGCTCAGGTTCAACTTCTAGCTCAGGTTCGACTTCTAGCTCAGGTTCGACTTCTAGCTCAGGTTCGACTTCTAGCTCAGGTTCGACTTCGAGTTCAGCTTCTACTTCTAGCTCAGATTCTGCTCCTAGTTCAACTTCTGCTTCAAGCTCAGGTTCAACTTCTAGCTCAGGTTCAACTTCGAGCTCAGGTTCGACTTCTAGCTCAGGTTCGACTTCTAGTTCAACTTCTACTTCTAGTTCAGGTTCGACTTCGAGTTCAGATTCGACTTCTAGTTCAGGTTCGATTTCAAGTTCAGGTTCGATTTCAAGTTCAGGTTCGATTTCAAGTTCAGGTTCGCTTTCAAGTTCAGGTTCGCTTTCAAGTTCAGTTTCGACTTCTAGCTCAGGTTCAACTTCAAGTTCTGGTTCAATTTCTAGCTCAGGTTCTGCTCCTAGTTCAGCTTCTACTTCCAGCTCAGGTTCGGCTTCGAGTTCAGGTTCGATTTCAAGTTCAGGTTCGACTTCTAGCTCAGATTCGATATCAAGTTCAGATTCGACTTCTAGCTCAGATTCTGCTTCTAGTTCAGATTCTGCTTCTAGTTCAGGTTCGACTTCTAGTTCAGGTTCGACCTCGAGTTCAGGTTCGATACCTAGATTATTATCTTGCTCAAAATCCAAATCAGATTCCATGTCTAGTTCAAAGTCAGGGCCTTCAAACGCTAATAAATCATCGTTCTGATCTTCAACAGAGGTCGCTAACTCATCATCTTGCTGTTTAGATTGTTTACTTAGGTTACCAAAATGTTTTTTTTGGTTTGTTGGATCCGCAGGCTGAGCTTCGGGCTCTTCAGGTATGTCATCTATCAATTTTGATAGCGACTTTGCTTGTTTAGTGATGGGCATACTTTTGTGAGTCTGTTGCTTGTCAGAGGCATTGGCTTGTTCAGCCTCTACATTTAATTCAGCAGAATGGGGATCGTTTTCAATTGACATATAAAGCTTCTCACTAGGCGTAAAGGTAACAGTATCCTAGTGAAAAGCTTAGTGTAAATTCAGCTAAGTGCGAATATCGTGCTTAGGAATCTTGAGAATGTCTGCGTTTTGGATGAGGTAAGTGAGCAGTGATAATAACCAAACACAAAATGACGATAAAGGTTAGTGCATTGGCACCTGCTTGTAATGAATAATCGACAGTCGAATGTAAAAGCATATGTAAAATTGCCACGGCACAACCAAATGCAATCCCCTGATAAAGCGGCGTTTTTCGTTTAACCATCGTATGAATGGCTTGATACAATGCAAAAAGCATCATCGCGCCAAGTAATAAAGTAATAGGAAGACCCAGCTCAACAGCAAACTGGATATAATCATTGTGTGCATTATCGTAAAACCCAGAGTAGGGGCCTGGTTGATAAGCTGGAAATGCCGTATAAAAACTACCACCGCCACTTCCTAAGATCGGGTTATCTAAAATCAGCGGGAGTGAATCACTGACCACTTCATCACGAGTTTCAGAAGACAAGCTGGTTTCGACTAAGCGCTCTTTGACTTTTTCAAGGCCAAACATGGCGCCCACAATAATTAAATCAAGAATAAAAAAGCTTACAATTAAAGTACGTAAATATCTTGGGCGACGATTATAAAAGAAAAACGCAAAGAGGCTAATGGCAGCTAACGAGATAAAAAAGGCAGAGTTCCCCATACGAGAGCGCGTTAAGATAAGCGCGATGATCATGGCAATTAAGCTCAAGCGTAGTAGCATTTTTGAGCTCAATAGAATAGTAATGACACCACGTAATTTAGCTCTGAGCTGTGATCCACTGCTCGATAAGGCCAGTTGGCTGATTAACAGACCAATCCCAATTGATAAACACAGTGCTAAATAGTTAGCTAAAAAGTTCCAATAGGTAAACGAACCCGTGGCCCGATCATGATGTTGATAACCAAATAGTGGGCTAGTGATATCAGAGTTGAGGTTTAAATATGTGGCATAAAGCGCTTGGAATAATCCGGCAGCAATAATCGAATAACAGACTTTTTTAAGTGCATCTACATGATTAACGTAACTAAATATAAGCCAGGCAAACATAAAATACGTGATGCTTTTGATCAGCATTACTTTTGTCTGAGTGGGATCAATCGACAGTGTAGTCAGCGTATTTAGGGTATTTTCTGAAGCCGTCAATCCTGGGATAAGCTGTATGCCAAGAACAGCTATAACAGCCAAAATAGGCGCTAAGATGACCAAGCTTTGTTTAGGAGGGAGTAAATGCCAGTTCAGGTTCGATTTCAAGTTCAGGTTCGATTTCAAGTTCAGGTTCGATTTCAAGTTCAGGTTCGATTTCAAGTTCAGGTTCGATTTCAAGTTCAGGTTCGATTTCAAGTTCAGGTTCGATTTCAAGTTCAGGTTCGATTTCAAGTTCAGGTTCGATTTCAAGTTCAGGTTCGATTTCAAGTTCAGGTTCGATTTCAAGTTCAGGTTCGATTTCAAGTTCAGGTTCGATTTCAAGTTCAGGTTCGATTTCAAGTTCAGGTTCGATTTCAAGTTCAGGTTCGATTTCAAGTTCAGGTTCGATTTCAAGTTCAGGTTCGATTTCAAGTTCAGGTTCGATTTCAAGTTCAGGTTCGATTTCAAGTTCAGGTTCGATTTCAAGTTCAGGTTCGATTTCAAGTTCAGGTTCGATTTCAAGTTCAGGTTCGATTTCAAGTTCAGGTTCGATTTCAAGTTCAGGTTCGATTTCAAGTTCAGGTTCGATTTCAAGTTCAGGTTCGCTTTCAAGTTCAGGTTCGCTTTCAAGTTCAGGTTCGCTTTCAAGTTCAGTTTCGACTTCTAGCTCAGGTTCAACTTCAAGTTCTGGTTCAATTTCTAGCTCAGGTTCTGCTCCTAGTTCAGCTTCTACTTCCAGCTCAGGTTCGGCTTCGAGTTCAGGTTCGATTTCAAGTTCAGGTTCGACTTCTAGCTCAGATTCGATATCAAGTTCAGATTCGACTTCTAGCTCAGATTCTGCTTCTAGTTCAGATTCTGCTTCTAGTTCAGGTTCGACTTCTAGTTCAGGTTCGGCTTCGAGCTCAGGTTCGGCTTCGAGCTCAGGTTCGGCTTCGAGCTCAGGTTCGGCTTCGAGCTCAGGTTCGGCTTCGAGCTCAGGTTCGGCTTCGAGCTCAGGTTCGGCTTCGAGCTCAGGTTCGGCTTCGAGCTCAGGTTCGGCTTCGAGCTCAGGTTCGGCTTCGAGCTCAGGTTCGGCTTCGAGCTCAGGTTCGGCTTCGAGCTCAGGTTCGGCTTCGAGCTCAGGTTCGGCTTCGAGCTCAGGTTCGGCTTCGAGCTCAGGTTCGGCTTCGAGCTCAGGTTCGGCTTCGAGCTCAGGTTCGGCTTCGAGCTCAGGTTCGGCTTCGAGCTCAGGTTCGGCTTCGAGCTCAGGTTCGGCTTCGAGCTCAGGTTCGGCTTCGAGCTCAGGTTCGGCTTCGAGCTCAGGTTCGGCTTCGAGCTCAGGTTCGGCTTCGAGCTCAGGTTCGGCTTCGAGCTCAGGTTCGGCTTCGAGCTCAGGTTCGGCTTCGAGCTCAGGTTCGGCTTCGAGCTCAGGTTCGACTTCTAGTTCAGGTTCGGCTTCGAGCTCAGGTTCGGCTTCGAGCTCAGGTTCGACATTAAGCTCAGATTCGACATCAAGTTTAGGTTCGACTTCTAGTTCAGGTTCGACTTCTAGTTCAGGTTCGACTTCTAGTTCAGGTTCGACCTCGAGTTCAGGTTCGATACCTAGATTATTATCTTGCTCAAAATCCAAATCAGATTCCATGTCTAGTTCAAAGTCAGGGCCTTCAAACGCTAATAAATCATCGTTCTGATCTTCAACAGAGGTCGCTAACTCATCATCTTGCTGTTTAGATTGTTTACTTAGGTTACCAAAATGTTTTTTTTGGTTTGTTGGATCCGCAGGCTGAGCTTCGGGCTCTTCAGGTATGTCATCTATCAATTTTGATAGCGACTTTGCTTGTTTAGTGATGGGCATACTTTTGTGAGTCTGTTGCTTGTCAGAGGCATTGGCTTGTTCAGCCTCTACATTTAATTCAGCAGAATGGGGATCGTTTTCAATTGACATATAAAGCTTCTCACTAGGCGTAAAGGTAACAGTATCCTAGTGAAAAGCTTAGTGTAAATTCAGCTAAGTGCGAATATCGTGCTTAGGAATCTTGAGAATGTCTGCGTTTTGGATGAGGTAAGTGAGCAGTGATAATAACCAAACACAAAATGACGATAAAGGTTAGTGCATTGGCACCTGCTTGTAATGAATAATCGACAGTCGAATGTAAAAGCATATGTAAAATTGCCACGGCACAACCAAATGCAATCCCCTGATAAAGCGGCGTTTTTCGTTTAACCATCGTATGAATGGCTTGATACAATGCAAAAAGCATCATCGCGCCAAGTAATAAAGTAATAGGAAGACCCAGCTCAACAGCAAACTGGATATAATCATTGTGTGCATTATCGTAAAACCCAGAGTAGGGGCCTGGTTGATAAGCTGGAAATGCCGTATAAAAACTACCACCGCCACTTCCTAAGATCGGGTTATCTAAAATCAGCGGGAGTGAATCACTGACCACTTCATCACGAGTTTCAGAAGACAAGCTGGTTTCGACTAAGCGCTCTTTGACTTTTTCAAGGCCAAACATGGCGCCCACAATAATTAAATCAAGAATAAAAAAGCTTACAATTAAAGTACGTAAATATCTTGGGCGACGATTATAAAAGAAAAACGCAAAGAGGCTAATGGCAGCTAACGAGATAAAAAAGGCAGAGTTCCCCATACGAGAGCGCGTTAAGATAAGCGCGATGATCATGGCAATTAAGCTCAAGCGTAGTAGCATTTTTGAGCTCAATAGAATAGTAATGACACCACGTAATTTAGCTCTGAGCTGTGATCCACTGCTCGATAAGGCCAGTTGGCTGATTAACAGACCAATCCCAATTGATAAACACAGTGCTAAATAGTTAGCTAAAAAGTTCCAATAGGTAAACGAACCCGTGGCCCGATCATGATGTTGATAACCAAATAGTGGGCTAGTGATATCAGAGTTGAGGTTTAAATATGTGGCATAAAGCGCTTGGAATAATCCGGCAGCAATAATCGAATAACAGACTTTTTTAAGTGCATCTACATGATTAACGTAACTAAATATAAGCCAGGCAAACATAAAATACGTGATGCTTTTGATCAGCATTACTTTTGTCTGAGTGGGATCAATCGACAGTGTAGTCAGCGTATTTAGGGTATTTTCTGAAGCCGTCAATCCTGGGATAAGCTGTATGCCAAGAACAGCTATAACAGCCAAAATAGGCGCTAAGATGACCAAGCTTTGTTTAGGAGGGAGTAAATGCCCGCGGTTAAAATAGGCTAAGCCTAAATGTGCTAAAAATAACCCGCCAACAAAGCAACTAAGTAACATCATCGCCCATGGGCGATAACTACCAAGGGGAATAGGCAACCAAAAAATGATTAAACATAAACATCCTAAAATTACAGCTTTCAACTTTGTACCCATCGTCCTATTCCATTATTGGGCGCTATCATACCAAGACTATAAAATTGTTGAAATTTAAATATAAAAAAAGCCCTTAAAAAAGGGCCTTTTTATTATAAACCTTGCTCAGAAACACCGCCGCCGCCGCCGCCGCCGCCGCCACCAGCGTTTCCACCACGGTTGCCGCCAGCATTGTTATTGCCTTGGCCTGCGTTGTTTTGACCTAGACCTGGGTTATTACCACTTTGGCCTTGACCTTGGCTGTTTCCAGCTGCAGTTGCTTGAGAAGCTGTCGTTGCATCAACACCATTCGCAACTGCAACAGCAGTTACTGTATCAGCTGAAACACCGGCTTCTGTTGCTGCATTTAAAAGAGCAGGAACATTTGCTGATTCTGCACCTACAGATTCAATCGCCGCTGCTAAAAGCTCATCTGCCATTTCTGGGTTTGCTTCAATCGCTGCTTTAAGAGAATCTGCAGCATTTTGTGTATTAGCAAAAGCAGCAGCAATGATTTCCTGTGCTGTTTGTGCAGACGCTGGCATCACTGCCATTGTCCCTACAGCTGCAAGCAATAAAGTTGCAATAGTTGTTTTTTTCATGGTTATCCTTTTAAGTTCCATGGTTAGTTAACAATCCTTTAAGTATTTTAAAGTATTTAAAAAGTCGTTGCACTCACTTTTTAAACAATCATGAGAAAGTTTCATCGGTGCTTGTATAAACTGCCCCTGACATGCATCACAATGCAGCTCTGTGACACTTTTATAAGATTCAATATCTTCAACATGACACGCGATTACTTTAATCCCCAGACCATGACAAATTTGTGTCACCGCTTGAATAAAATAGTTGTTATCGGGGTTTTGCATTAAATCACGTACATAACTGCCATCGAGTTTAATAAAATCGATATCTAACCCACGTAAATATTTGAACGAGCTAAAGCTGACACCAAAACGCTCGATACACATTTTAATACCATGAGACTTAAACACATTTATATGTGCAGTTGCACTGTTAATATTATCGATCAGTGCAGTTTCATTGACTTCAAAATACAAGTTGTCTAGCTGGCCTTGTTTATCTTGCATAAAATCATTGAGCCAAGTAACAAACGAATCGCTGTGTAATGATTGGCGGCTAATATTCAGGGCGATGGGTTTATCAAGACCATTTTGAATATGTGACCAAAGCGCTAGAATAAGTTTTTTATCGAGTTCTTCAGTCAGGTTAAGGCGCTCAGCCATGGCAAATAATTGCGCGTTAGCAATTAAATTACCTTGATGATTAAAACGAGCAAATAATTCGTTATAAATAATGTTAATGCTATTGGCCGCTTTAATTGGCTGGAATGAAAACTCTATTTCACCGCTGGCAATAATGTCCTTAATTAAAGCACTCCAATCTTGCAAACCAAGGGCTGGGCCTTGTTCAAACGCTGCTGATTGGAAAGTATCTGAATTAAAGCCGCTGCCCAGTTGCGCGGTTTCTGCGGTAATTAATGTATCAAGGCGCGATAATAAATGGCTAATGGAGTCATGGTGAGTAAAACCAGTCACCACTAATTGGCCAAATCCTTCGGGGTAACGGCTTGAATTTTGCGCATGTAAGGTTTCATAGGCTTGCTGAACGTGCTCTAAGCAAAGTTCGATGCTGCATGGCAACATAAAAATAAAACTGCCGCCTGCGGTTCTAAATACTTTTGCACCTTCAATGTCATGAATCGCGCTTTTTAAAATTGAAACGGCCTGCACAACATAATCATCACCTGACTGATAACCAAAGTCACGATTCATACTTTGTAAAGAAGGTAAGGTCATTAAACCAATCGAGTAAACATCAGTATGACCCTCAAGGTCGTGCTGGAACGCGCTGAACTGGCTTTCAAATGCACGGCGATTACCTAGTTTGGTGAGTTTGTCTAAATAAGCATCTTGGGTGAGGGTTTCAGCATGTTGCGTCATCGATTCAAAGGTTTTTTGCACATTGCTAATCATGGCATTAATCGCCAATGCCAGTACATTGACTTCTTTGGTCCAATAAAATGTTTCGTTTTGAATAAACTGCTTTTTAGTTACCGCGTCGGCTTGAGCGGTAATGGTCGAAATGGGCTTAAGCACCATACGCAAAATCAAATAAGCAAACAATAAACTGGCCGCTAAAATAGCCAACGAACCAGAAAAAGCCCGAATACTGTAATCCCATAACTGCAGGTACGATACACCAGGGTGGCTGGTCACATACAAAGTACCGGCTATTTGCCAACCATCATTGACTTCAGACGAACCCGTCGGCGGGGTCAACTCAAACAAATGCATAAACCACGCAGGCACAGACTCAACCGACTTCGGGTTTTCTCTGTTGAGCTTGATCACACCGTTGGAATCAACAAACTTCATCGACTGGTAATAACCCGAGTCAAAAATCGCCGCCATCATGGTATCGGCGATGACAAGGTTTTGATCGTCCATATAAGGCGAAATCGATAAACCTAAACTGGTTGCGGCATCTTGGGAGTGGCTAGCCATTTGCTCATTTAAATAATCACGTGTGTGGTCAACACTTATCAACAAACGTCCGGCGAAAGATAACAGTGTTAACAAGATAATAAGGCCATACAACTGAACTTTTAAGCTGATCCCTTTGTGATTAGATTTTGGCATAACTGGTTCCTTTTGATTGATTCCCATCAATATTGTTCATTTCACCTCGCTCGATCCGCTGCATTAAATGTTCCCATGCAGAGACGCCTTTGGAATTTTTTACTTTTTTGCCTAAACCTTTGGCTTTCGCCATCCATAATCCTTGGCCATTAAAGCTGTATATCGGTTTAAGATCTCGACGTTGACTGGCGGGTTTGATGCGTTGTTCAAAATTATCGAGCACTAACGGAATGGCATCTGGTTTTTCAAAATAAATCAGCACCATATGAGGCTCATTGACCGTTAGCTGGCGGACATACATTAAGCGCATTTTCTCTTCTGAGACTCCTAATGACAGCAATGAAAAGTATTTTGCAATCGCATAATCTTCACAATCACCACTGCCGACACCCAGCATTTCAACGGGGCTGGCCCAGTAGTCGTTTTTGCCCCATAACGGTAAATCATTTTGGTATTGGATCTGGCGATTGAAAAAGCTATTAACTTTATTAAGCTGCTGCCACTCACTGTCGCCATTAATGTCGTTAAGTAGAGACATCCAATTATTAACGCGTTGGCTACCAACTTGACCATAAACCTGATTTATTTTATTCAAAACAGCATCAGTCGCTAAGTCATCAAGTAAGCGAGATGCTAGTACACAAAATGAGATGATAAGCAAAGGCAAGAGCCAAAAACGTAACAAAAGAGAAGCCTTAATGTTTGTTGAAATATAATCATAACTCATAGCACACTAACTCTAAATGACTTAGCTGCTAAAACGGGTATTTTTTTATATCTTAGTGCGCCAGATCATGCCAGTGCTTAAACTTTATACGAAAAGCTAAAAAAACAAAACTAACACAGGCAATGAGTTACTATTATTTGATATAGTATTTGGTAGTTTTAGATAGATATCACCTAATTAAAGATAAAAACATGACAATAAAAGTACTTAGCGTATTTGGCACGCGCCCCACGCACCGTTTGCGGTACTGTTACCTGATGTCATCATCGATCAATACAAATCAAATTTAAAAACCGACAACCTTGCACAAATGATCAATCGTTTTGAGCAAACGGGCGCCAACCAAATTATGGTTGAGCCAGTCCCGCACGAGTTAGTGAATCAGTATGGTGTCGTCGATTTAAAGGGTGCTGTAATTTCTGCAGGTGACAACGCTGTCATATCTGATATGGTTGAAAAACCCGCCATCGACGAAGCACCAAGTAACTTAGCCATTACTGGCCGTTATGTATTGTCGCAAGCGATTTGGGATTTACTTGAATTTACCCCACCAGGCGCTGGCGGCGAAATTCAACTCACCGATGCATTGCATCAGTTACGTTTGCTCGAAACCATCGAAGCCTACCACTTAAAAGGTAAGTCGCACGATTGCGGCTCAAAAATTGGTTACATGCTGGCAAACGTAGAATACGCCATGCAGTGCTGTTCATTAGGTGATGACTTCAAAGCAGGTTTACACAGCCTACTGGCCATCGAAAACGCCAAAGTAAACAGCAAACAAACTGATAACGCCTAACTTTCAAAGTTAAGGTAAAGCCGCTAGCTGGTTGGTACAAAACGGCGAGATAGCAGTCAAACTGAGTAACATATTTAGCAATTTATAAAACAGGTAACATAATGACAATTAAGGTATTAAGCGTATTTGGCACGCGCCCCGAAGCAATAAAAATGGCCCCACTCGTCAAAGCGCTCAATGATGCAGAGGGAATAGATGCCAAAGTGTGTGTGACCGCACAGCACCGCGAAATGCTCGACCAAGTACTTGAACTCTTTGATATTGTGCCAGAGTACGACCTGAACATCATGAAACCGGGTCAGAGCTTATACGATGTCACCACCAATATTTTATTGGGCCTCAAGCCGATTTTAGAAGAATTTAAACCCGACATCGTGTTAGTGCACGGTGACACCAGCACCACGCTTTCAGCAAGCTTGGCCGCGTTTTATCAACAAATTCCAGTTGGGCATGTAGAAGCGGGTTTACGCACCGGTAATTTAAGCTCACCTTGGCCAGAGGAGGGCAACCGTAAGCTGACAGGCGCAATCACCAAATTACATTTTGCTCCAACCGAAACCTCACAGCAAAACTTATTAAACGAAGCGATTAATGGCGATGATATTGTCATTACTGGCAACACGGTGATTGATGCATTGTTGCAAGTGGTTGATAAAGTACAAAACGACACGGATTTAATCAGTACCCTTAAGGCAAAATTTCCTGAGCTTGACGAGAATAAAAAACTGATTTTAGTAACCGGCCACCGCCGCGAAAGCTTTGGCGGCGGGTTTGAGCGTATTTGTGAAGCACTGGCTGATATTGCCACCGCGCACCCAGAGGCACAAATTCTTTACCCAATGCATTTAAATCCTAATGTACGCGAGCCAGTTAATCGTATCTTAAAAGATGTAAACAACGTTCACTTAATTGAGCCGCAAGAATATTTACCGTTTGTGTATTTAATGAATCAAGCGCACATTATTGTCACGGATTCTGGCGGCGTCCAAGAAGAAGCCCCCAGCCTAGGTAAACCGGTACTGGTGATGCGCGATACCACAGAGCGCCCAGAGGCTGTAGCTGCGGGTACGGTTAAATTAGTCGGCACAGACAAAGACCGCATAGTGAGCGAAGTCCATAACTTACTGACCAATCAGGCTGATTACGACACCATGAGTCGTGCTCATAACCCATATGGTGATGGCCAAGCCTGCGCCCGTATTGTCGCAAAAATTAAAAAGCACTTTGCTTAAACACAGCCGCAAAGGCTAAAACAATCAGTTAAATAAAAAACCAGTTAATCATTTTATTGCCCGCGCTGTTTAAGCGAACAGAAGTAAAAACGGCGCGTATCAATCATAAGTTTTAAGGAAAAAGACCATGTCTATCAAAAAAGTATCCGTGATAGGGTTAGGGTATATCGGCTTACCAACAGCGGCTGTAATTGCATCGCGCGGAATGGAAGTCGTGGGGGTTGATGTCAACCAACATGCAGTAGACACCATTAACGCTGGTGACATTCATATCGTCGAGCCTGATTTAGACATCGTTGTACGCGGTGTCGTTACAACGGGTAATTTACGTGCCACCACCACGCCAGAAAAAGCCGATGTGTTTATGGTCGCCGTACCAACACCCTTTATTCACAGTGATTCAGGCGAGCACAAAGCCGACCTTAGCTATATTGAATCAGCTGCCAATGCTATTGCCCCAACAAGGGTGTGGCCAAATGGTTGAGTGCAGCACGCCCTGATTTAAGCTTTCCGCAAGACCAAGGTGATGCAGCAGACATCAACGTGGCCCATTGCCCAGAGCGCGTACTGCCTGGTTATGTACTACAAGAGCTGGTCTCAAACGACCGTGTCATTGGTGGCATGAGCAAAGCCTGTAGTGCCAAAGCCGTTGAACTGTACGAAACATTTGTCCGCGGCGAGTGTATTGTGACAAATGCCCGCACCGCAGAAATGGCCAAACTCACCGAAAACTCATTCCGTGATGTCAACATTGCTTTTGCCAATGAACTATCAGTGATTTGTGACAAGCTAAAAATCAACGTGTGGGAACTCGTTAAACTGGCTAATCGCCACCCACGAGTGAACATTTTAAACCCAGGCCCAGGTGTAGGCGGTCATTGTATTGCTGTTGACCCATGGTTTATTGTGGATAGCTGCCCAGACGAAGCAAAAATAATTCGTCAAGCACGTTTAACTAACGATGCCAAACCTTACTACGTGATTGACCAAATCACCCAAGCGGCCGACCAATTTAAAAAACCTGTCATCGCCTGTTTAGGTTTGGCCTTTAAAGCCGACATTGATGACTTGCGCGAAAGCCCAGCACTGCAAATAGTGCAAGAGCTGGCAGGCTCAAACATAGGTGAGATTTTAGCGGTCGAGCCAAACAT
>NZ_AQHJ01000025.1 GCF_014925405.1 Pseudoalteromonas ulvae UL12 | reverse complement strand
GGTTATGTACTACAAGAGCTGGTCTCAAACGACCGTGTCATTGGTGGCATGAGCAAAGCCTGTAGTGCCAAAGCCGTTGAACTGTACGAAACATTTGTCCGCGGCGAGTGTATTGTGACAAATGCCCGCACCGCAGAAATGGCCAAACTCACCGAAAACTCATTCCGTGATGTCAACATTGCTTTTGCCAATGAACTATCAGTGATTTGTGACAAGCTAAAAATCAACGTGTGGGAACTCGTTAAACTGGCTAATCGCCACCCACGAGTGAACATTTTAAACCCAGGCCCAGGTGTAGGCGGTCATTGTATTGCTGTTGACCCATGGTTTATTGTGGATAGCTGCCCAGACGAAGCAAAAATAATTCGTCAAGCACGTTTAACTAACGATGCCAAACCTTACTACGTGATTGACCAAATCACCCAAGCGGCCGACCAATTTAAAAAACCTGTCATCGCCTGTTTAGGTTTGGCCTTTAAAGCCGACATTGACGACTTACGCGAAAGCCCAGCCCTACAAATTGTACAAGAGCTTGCGGGCTCAAACATAGGTGAGATTTTAGCGGTCGAGCCAAACATCCATGCACTGCCTGCCAAAATGCAAGGCACAAACGTTGAATTAGTCACGCTCGACACTGCACTTGAAAAAGCTAATGTGATAGTGGTGCTGGTTGACCATAAACAATTTAAAGCGGCAGACAAAGCACAGTTTGCGTCAAAAGTGGTTATTGATACACGCGGAATTATTTAAAGGAATTAAGATGAAAGTAACATTTTACGGTATTGGTTACGTTGGTTTAGTACAAGCAACCGTATTGGCCGATGCCGGTCACGACGTATGCTGTGTCGATATTGACGAAACCCGCATCGAAAACCTTAAAAAGGGCATTATTCCTATTTATGAGCCGGGTTTAACGCCGTTGGTCGAAAAAAACTTTGCAGAAGGGCGCTTAACCTTTACCACTGATGCCGAGTTTGGCGTTAATTTTGGTGATTTACAGTTTATAGCTGTAGGCACGCCGCCAGACGAAGATGGCTCTGCAGATTTAAAATACGTATTAAAAGTGGCCGAAACCATCGCCACCCACATGAATAGCCCTAAAGTTATTATTGATAAATCAACTGTGCCAGTGGGCACGGCCGACAAAGTACGCGCCCAAGTACAAAGCGTGCTTGATGAGCGTGGCTCCAACCTTGAGTTTTCTGTGGTATCAAACCCAGAGTTTTTAAAAGAAGGCGCAGCCGTCAGCGATTGCAAACGCCCAGACCGCATTGTAATTGGTACCGATTCAGCCGATGCCGAAGAGTTAATGCGCGAACTCTACGCTCCCTTTAACCGTAATCACGAAAAAATCATTGTGATGGACATTAAAAGTGCAGAGCTCACCAAATACGCTGCTAACTGCATGCTTGCCACCAAAATCAGCTTTATGAACGAAATGGCCAATATTGCCGAGCGCGTAGGGGCCGACATTGAGCACGTACGCCAAGGCATAGGCTCAGATTCGCGCATTGGTTTTCAGTTTATTTACCCAGGCTGTGGTTATGGCGGCTCGTGTTTTCCAAAAGACGTGCAAGCCTTAGTGCGCACGGCCGATGGCATTGGTTATGAATCACAAATTCTAAAAGCAGTCGAATCTGTTAACTATGCACAAAAAAATAAACTGTTTGAATACATCAGCAAACACTATGGTGTAGGTGTTGATGGCAAAGATTTAAGCGGTAAAACCTTTGCACTGTGGGGTTTAAGCTTTAAACCCAATACAGACGATATGCGCGAAGCACCAAGCCGTGTATTGATGGAGCAACTGTGGGCAGCTGGCGCAAAAGTGCAAGCCTACGACCCCGAAGCAATGGAAGAAACTCAGCGTATTTATGGTAGCCGCCCAGATTTAAGCCTAATGGGCACTAAAGAATCAGCCCTTAATAATGCCGATGCGTTGATTATTTGTACTGAATGGCAAAACTTCAAAGCACCAGACTTTTCATTGATTAAAGAGCAACTGAGTGAGGCGGTGATATTTGATGGTCGTAACTTGTTTGAGCCCACTCGCATGCACAAGAAAGGCATCGTTTATTGGTCTATTGGCCGTTTAGCGCGCTAACAACAGCAAACAAGCAGTTTTGGCTATTTTGCCAGTTTTGATATTTGTTAGATAAAACCCCAACTTAATCCAGTCATTAAGTTGGGGTTTTTCATTGCCTGTAATGATAAAGACTGATTAGATTTGTTTTTTCATTATAGAACAATTAGTTAACCTAGTTGTTGAAAGGTTTTATGGCACAGCGCTTGATAACATCATGTAATAGCCATAAAAAGCTGTGGTTATTATTATGGTTAATATTGTGTTTTATGCAGTAATTCAGTCAGAGCTTAATATTTAGCAATTTTAAACTCAAATTTATAACTGATTGATTACAAGATCATAAATTTGTATATATTACTTTTTTATACCATTTATAAAATAATGTAATCTTCTGTAATAAAAAAACCATACTAAAAGCTTAAATTGTTGTTGCTGTTTTTGCAGTGTTTCCGTACAATTGCCGCCATTATTTAGCGAGCAGGTACGCTCGCGATGCAAAACCAATCAGCAAAATAGAATAGGGATATTCGTTACCTCAGATGTAATGCGTCCCTGTTATGATTGAAAAATTATTACAGGTGCTTCTATGAAAGTTCAAAAAGCTGTTCTCCCTGTTGCAGGCTTAGGCACGCGCATGTTGCCAGCAACCAAAGCCACGCCAAAAGAAATGCTACCACTGGTTGATAAACCACTTATCCAGTATGTCGTCAACGAAGCCGTTGCTGCGGGCATTAAAGAAATTGTATTAGTCACCCACGCTTCAAAAAACGCCATCGAAAACCACTTTGATACCAGCTTTGAGTTAGAGGCCACGCTAGAAGCTCGCGTAAAACGTAGCCTCTTAGACGAAGTACGCTCAATAGTACCAAAAGATGTCACTATTATTTCAGTGCGCCAATCTGCACCACTGGGTTTAGGCCATGCTGTATTAGCCGCGCGCCCCATTGTTGGCGACGCACCGTTTGCGGTACTGTTACCTGATGTCATCATCGATCAATACAAATCAAATTTAAAAACCGACAACCTTGCACAAATGATCAATCGTTTTGAGCAAACGGGCGCCAACCAAATTATGGTTGAGCCAGTCCCGCACGAGTTAGTGAATCAGTATGGTGTCGTCGATTTAAAGGGTGCTGTAATTTCTGCAGGTGACAACGCTGTCATATCTGATATGGTTGAAAAACCCGCCATCGACGAAGCACCAAGTAACTTAGCCATTACTGGCCGTTATGTATTGTCGCAAGCGATTTGGGATTTACTTGAATTTACCCCACCAGGCGCTGGCGGCGAAATTCAACTCACCGATGCATTGCATCAGTTACGTTTGCTCGAAACCATCGAAGCCTACCACTTAAAAGGTAAGTCGCACGATTGCGGCTCAAAAATTGGTTACATGCTGGCAAACGTAGAATACGCCATGCAGTGCTGTTCATTAGGTGATGACTTCAAAGCAGGTTTACACAGCCTACTGGCCATCGAAAACGCCAAAGTAAACAGCAAACAAACTGATAACGCCTAACTTTCAAAGTTAAGGTAAAGCCGCTAGCTGGTTGGTACAAAACGGCGAGATAGCAGTCAAACTGAGTAACATATTTAGCAATTTATAAAACAGGTAACATAATGACAATTAAGGTATTAAGCGTATTTGGCACGCGCCCCGAAGCAATAAAAATGGCCCCACTCGTCAAAGCGCTCAATGATGCAGAGGGAATAGATGCCAAAGTGTGTGTGACCGCACAGCACCGCGAAATGCTCGACCAAGTACTTGAACTCTTTGATATTGTGCCAGAGTACGACCTGAACATCATGAAACCGGGTCAGAGCTTATACGATGTCACCACCAATATTTTATTGGGCTTAAAGCCGATTTTAGAAGAATTTAAACCCGACATCGTGTTAGTGCACGGTGACACCAGCACCACGCTTTCGGCAAGCTTGGCCGCGTTTTATCAGCAAATTCCAGTTGGGCATGTAGAAGCAGGTTTACGCACCGGTAATTTAAGCTCACCTTGGCCAGAA
>NZ_AQHJ01000024.1 GCF_014925405.1 Pseudoalteromonas ulvae UL12 | reverse complement strand
CCTTTATTCACAGTGATTCAGGCGAGCACAAAGCCGACCTTAGCTATATTGAATCAGCTGCTAATGCCATCGCGCCGGTACTCGAAAAAGGCAACTTAGTGATTTTAGAGAGTACTTCACCGGTAGGTGCCACCGAGCAACTGGCCAAATGGTTGAGTGCAGCACGCCCTGATTTAAGCTTTCCGCAAGACCAAGGTGATGCTGCCGACATTAAAGTCGCCCATTGCCCTGAGCGCGTATTACCGGGTTATGTACTACAAGAGCTGGTCTCAAACGACCGTGTCATTGGTGGCATGAGCAAAGCGTGTAGCGCCAAAGCCGTTGAACTGTACGAAACATTTGTCCGCGGCGAGTGTATTGTGACAAATGCCCGCACCGCAGAAATGGCCAAACTCACCGAAAACTCATTCCGTGATGTCAACATTGCTTTTGCCAATGAACTATCAGTGATTTGTGACAAGCTAAAAATCAACGTGTGGGAACTCGTTAAACTGGCTAATCGCCACCCACGAGTGAACATTTTAAACCCAGGCCCAGGTGTAGGCGGTCATTGTATTGCTGTTGACCCATGGTTTATTGTGGATAGCTGCCCAGACGAAGCAAAAATAATTCGTCAAGCACGTTTAACTAACGATGCCAAACCTTACTACGTGATTGACCAAATCACCCAAGCGGCCGACCAATTTAAAAAACCTGTCATCGCCTGTTTAGGTTTGGCCTTTAAAGCCGACATTGATGACTTGCGCGAAAGCCCAGCACTGCAAATAGTGCAAGAGCTGGCAGGCTCAAACATAGGTGAGATTTTAGCGGTCGAGCCAAACATTCAAGCACTTCCAGCCAAAATGCAAGACAGTAACGTTGAGTTAGTGACACTCGACACCGCGCTTGAAAAAGCCAATGTGATCGTGGTGTTAGTTGACCACAAGCAGTTTAAAGCGGCCGATAAAAGCCAGTTTGCGAAAAAAGTGATTATCGATACGCGTGGGATTGTGTAATTGTTTCTAAATTTTAAGATAATAGAAAAGCATATATCTCTCATATATATGCTTTTTGGCGCTGGTGCTTTATTTTTAGTGAACTTTATCCTCTATGGTTTAGTTTCGGACTCTCTATATATATTTAACAATATGCTGATTTTGGTAGTCAGTATATCATTTTCTTTAGGCCTTTTAGGTTTTGAGCAAGTGCTCATTAGAGTTTCTTATGTTGATGTTAAGTTGTTAGCTTTCCCAAAGGCGTTAAGAAAATATCTTATAATATTTCTACTTTTCGGATCCTTGTTTATAAGTATCATTTTAAGTTTAACTTTCTTTGGCTGGGATAATTTTATTTATATATTTTTTCTATCACTATTATCATCTTTGAATATGTTGTTTTATAACTTATTAAGGTTAGGTAGTTGTTTTAGATCTTCTCAATTAGTTAGTGTTTTCTGGAAAGTAAGTTTGACCTATATATTACTATATGAGTTTTACTTTGGGGGTTTTACAGAAGAAGGTTTGAAGCTTTTTTACATTATTTCACTTTTAATTAGCTTTGTACTATCTTTTTCGCTTTTTAAGAAATCAAAAATTACTGTAACTTATTTAAACAAGAAAGTAGATTTTAAAAAACTTACATTTGCATTTTTTATATCAACAGTTGTTCTGACTTTATTTACCAATGTAGATAAGTTGTTACTACCTAAATTCTTTGATGAAAAAGAAGTTGCAGCTTACTTTTATTTAGTAAATATTTTTTTATCTACATCATTAATTTTTGCTAATTATATTGGTTTTAAATCATTGGTTGATTTCAAGAAATATTTTAACTATGAAAGTTTCAAAATCAATTTCGTGTTATTATTTAAAATATCACTATTGTTGTCTTTTTTTATTTTTTTATTGGTGAATTTATTTATTTATTTTTACCCACATGGTTATTACAATATAAATTTAAGTGGTCAATCGAATATTATATTTCTCTTGCTTATTATGGCCGTTATTAGAGTTCTTTACTCATATGTGTCATCTGCGTTAGGTGCTGTAGGTGATTTCGTTAATATATTAAAGGCAAATGCATGGAGTTTATTAGCATTATTTACAACGATTGTGCTCTTCTTTGATATTACATTATTTAATTTTATTTCAATCGTATTGTTTATTTGGTTAATAAGATTGTCTTTATATTTTTCAGCTGTGAAAGGTTCAATATGAAATATGAGTTACAACTTTGGTTTATGACTTTATTGTCAGTTATACCTGGTAATATTGGTTGCTTAATTAGAAGGTTATTTCTTCCTATTAAATGTGGTGGTAAATTTATGTTGTGGGAAGGGGCTCATATTGATCACCCAAGCTTATTTAAGGTTGGCTATAACGTTTCAATAAATAGACGTTCGCTAATTAACGCTGCTGGTGAAATTGAAATCGGTGATAATGTATTAATCGGTCCAGAGGTAATTATATACTCACAAAATCATATTTTTTTATCTCATGAAAAACTAATCAATGAGCAAGGTTATGACAAGCATAAAGTTATAATAGAAAATAATGTATGGATTGCATCAAGGGTCACAATATTACCGGGAGTAAAAATTGGTGCGGGCGCTATAGTCGCTGCTGGGTCTGTAGTTACTTCAAATGTGGAACCCTATACTATCGTTGGTGGTGTTCCTGCAAAATTTATAAAGAAAAGATAACTAAGGTATAATGTATCGTGATTATAAATTTGGATAATATTATTTTAAGACTTTTTTTGTTCGTCCTTTTTTCTTTTTTTTTGTACTTGTTTAACTCATCAAATTACATTCTTCTCTTTTCTTTAGGTGTAGTATATTCCTATTTCGAATTTTCAAAAATTAAGAAAGTTGGCATATCTTTGGATTTCTTTTTTTATACATTAATATCATTCTATTTCATTATTGGTTCTGCCAATATAAGTGGTTATAGGGGGGAGGTTACAGAGTGGATGTATTTTCATATAACTTCTTTTATGTTATTAATGTTTATTTCCTACAAATTAGGATCAGGGCTCTCTACGTCAATGAACTTGGATTGGATAAAGAGGAAGGTTGAAGCTAATGGTATAATAAACTTTAAGTTAATAATATTATCTTCAATTCCTGGGTTTATTGGTTTATTAATAATGCTACCAACAGGTATTCCCTTAATACAATCTGATAAATTCACATTAGTATCGCCTAAAGCGTATTTCTTTCTGGAAATGTTTTTTGTAACATTTATTTTTTGTTTGAATAACTATTTGGCACTAAAAAATCAGAATGCTAAACTATCGAGATTTTATTTAAATTTAACGATTTTATGTTTTATTCTGCTTAGTCTTCCTGGTTATAGGGGGTGGATTTTAATATGTTGTTTTTTAATTTTCTATGCTACTTATGAAAAACCAGGGCGAATTACAGTAACAAAAATATTTATTATCGCTTCACTTGGCGCTCTTGTTTTGGGTGGGTTGGCAGTTTATAGGAGAATAGTAAACCCTGATCTAACACTGGCTAGTGATGCCTTAATTAATTATGAGGCAGAGCATCTAGGTGAGATTTTTGCATTTATTCATTTCTCTTTACGCGAGAGTATAACTATATCACAAACGTTAATTGAAAATGGTATACCACCAAGTTACCCACTTTTTTTATCTGATTTTCTAACTATACTACCAAATTATGATATGGCTGGTGGTAAAGTAATTGCTCATTTATTTTCTGAGTATAGTGGAGTGGGTTTAACGCCTGGAGCTTTGGGGGCGTTAATTATAGAGTTTGGATATTTCCCTGCAATTCTAGTTGTTTTTTTATCGTCTTTCACTGTTGGCTTTATCGGGCGGTTAAGTAAGGGATATAATAACTATTCCTTTAAGTTGTTTAGTCTTTTATTGTTGATATATTATATTCATTACTTACATCGTGGAATCCCCAAGCCTGCATATTTATTTGTTCCTTTATTATTTATGTTTTTTTTCACACTTAATATTATTAGAGGTAAAAAGTGAAAATATGTCATTTAGTTCGTCAATCATGGCCAGATGTTTGTGGTTCAGTTTCCAGACTTAACAATATCTTGGCTTGTCAAAAAGAAAATGGTTTAGAAGTATTTGCTATTAGTGCGCCTTTTCAAAAAGAATCTTTGAAAGGATCTAAAATTGAAGATTATAAAGGAATTAAATATTATAGAACCAGTACAATAAATGCTGATAAAACTAAACATGAAAGAACATTTTTAGAAAGAATTTCTAGGCTATTATTAATTTTTACTTTTATATCAAGAGCCAACCAAATTTGTAAGGATGAAAGGCCAGATATAATACATGCACATGCGACTTTTTTCGTTGGTATCACAGGTCTTATAGTTGGATTTATGAACCGTATACCTGTTGTTTATGAAATGCGCTCAACTTGGGAAGAAGATTTACGAGGTAAATTTCTAATTAACTTTCAACGTAAAATAGTAAAGAAATTAGAAGAGTATACGGCAAGACTTTCTAAAGGGGTTGTATTTGTTTCTGCAGGTATTAAAGAGCATTATAATTTAAATGACCTTAAAAATGAAAATTCAGTTATATATAATTCTGTTGTTGAGATTGATGGTGTCGTAAATAAAGCAGTTGGCGATGTATTTCATTTTGGATATGTCGGAAGTTTAGCTTACTATGAGGGCCTTGATGGTATTATCCCTGCGGCTCGAAAGTTAATAGATGAATATGATATAAGTAATTTTAAAGTATTTATATATGGTTCAGGAAGTGAATTTGAACCTATTAAAAAGCTTATAATTGATAATGACTTGGTTGATTATATTATTTTAAAAGGCAGAGTTGATTTTGAAGATATGGCTGCGGTTTACAATAATATTGATGCGATTTTGTTACCAAGAAAAAACTTGCTTATAACTAATAAGGTTGCAGGTTTAAAACCTTTAGAAGCTTTCGCCAACAAAAAGTTGGTCTTGGCTTCTAATGTTGGTGGGATGAGAGAGTTATTTGTAAATGGCAAGCATGGTTATTTTTTTGAAGCTGATAACTCTAATGAATTAACCACAATCATGGCAGATGTTATTAGTAATTATGAAGATAAAAAATCTGTTATACCTACCGCATTTAAGTTTTATCAGGAAAAATATAGTGGCAATGCTATGTTTAGCCAATATATTAAAATTTACAATAAGG
This sequence comes from Pseudoalteromonas ulvae UL12, assembly GCF_014925405.1. NCBI lineage: Bacteria > Pseudomonadati > Pseudomonadota > Gammaproteobacteria > Alteromonadales > Pseudoalteromonadaceae > Pseudoalteromonas > Pseudoalteromonas ulvae. The sequence continues at coordinate 89,263 of NZ_AQHJ01000024.1, read as the reverse complement.
TAAAGTGATTTATGAGTTTTACAAATGTTTTTGATGTAGCTTTTTCTAAATTTGAAATACACAGTTTCACCAGTGAAATTCTTAAAAATAAATTTAATAAAAAAATTATTGTTACCCCTAATGTTGATCATATTGTTCGCTTAAATAAAGATGCAAATTTTAGAGATATATACCTAGCGGCTGATATATTTGTTAATGATTCTAGGATCCTTAAATTTCTATCGAAATTAATTCGTAAGCCTATTAATAGCCTGATCCCAGGTAGTGACTTAACTGCATTTTTATTTGATAAGATAGCGACCGAATATAAGGGAGTAAAAGTAGCAGTAATTGGCGGTGAAGAATCAGTAATAACTAAAATTAAAGCTAAATATCAGATTCATAATATCCCACATTATAATCCTCCAATGGGCTTTCATACTGATGAAGCTGAATTACAAAAGTGTATTGACCTTTGTAAATCAGCAGATGCAGACATCATATTTTTAGCTGTCGGTAGCCCCAAACAAGAGATAGTGGCTGCAAGGCTGCGAAATGAAAATGTGAATGGTTGTTATCTATGTATTGGTGCCTCGCTATTATTTTTAGCGGGCGAAGAAAAAAGGGCGCCGCTGTTCATTCAGAAAATTCATTGTGAATGGTTATTTAGACTTTTGCAAAGCCCTCGGCGTTTAGCTAAGCGTTATTTAGTTGATGGCTTACGTATTATCCCTATTTGTATAAAGGAATATTTTAGATGATTTTACCTGTCATTATGGCTGGCGGCTCAGGCACGCGTTTATGGCCTTTATCACGCGGGAATTACCCGAAACAATTTTTAGCACTTGGTGAAAGTAACGAGACAATGCTGCAGCAAACTATTACTCGTCTCAATGGCCTTGACCACGCGCCGCCTATGTTAATTTGTAATGAAGAACATCGCTTTATTGCTGCTGAACAAGTGCGCCAGTTGGGTGCAGCACATTCAGGCATATTTTTAGAGCCCGTTGGGCGTAATACTGCGCCTGCCATTGCCCTTGCGGCACTTAAAGCGGTTGAGCAGGGTGATGATCCGCTTTTGCTGGTGCTGGCTGCCGATCATGTCATTAATGATAACGTTGCATTTACTCAGGCAGTTGAACATGCAGCAAGTATTGCACAAAGCGATAAGTTCGTAACCTTTGGTATTGTCGCCAACAGCCCAGAAACAGGTTATGGCTACATTAAACGCGGTGAAGGGCTCAGTAGTGATAACTGCACGAACACGAGTGGCAATAATACCCTTAATCAGGCGTTTGTGGTCGATCAGTTTGTCGAAAAGCCCGATTTAGCCACAGCGCAAGCGTATGTTGAGTCAGGCCAATATTATTGGAACAGCGGCATGTTTATGTTTAAAGCCAGCCGCTATTTAGCCGAGTTAAACACCCACCGACCTGATATTTATCAGGCCTGTGTGCAAGCCATGGCAATACAAAATCAAGACTTAGACTTTGTACGGGTTGATAAAGCGGCGTTTGAAGCCTGCCCAGACGACTCGATTGATTACGCTGTGATGGAACCGCTGTGTGCAAAAGCAAGCGCTAAAGAAAGTGCCAAAGAAAGCGCGGATGTGGTGGTGATCCCCTTAGATGCAGATTGGAATGATGTTGGCGGTTTTGCTGCTTTATGGCAAGTGTCAGCGCAAGACGCAAACGGCAATGCTTTTAAAGGTGATGTCAAAGCGGTTGATACTAAAAACACTTTAGTCTTTGGCGAAGACAAGCTAGTTGCTACCGTGGGCGTTGAAGACTTAGTGATTATTAACACCAAAGATGCGGTGTTAGTGGCGCATAAAGATAAATCGCAGCAGGTTAAAGAGATTGTTAATCAGCTTAAAGCTGATAAGCGTTCTGAAGTGACCTTTCATCGTGAAGTGTATCGCCCTTGGGGTAAATACGACTCGGTTGATAACGGTGAGCGTTTTCAGGTTAAACGCATTACCGTAAAACCAGGTGCGAAGCTGTCGGTACAAATGCATCACCACCGTGCAGAGCACTGGATTGTGGTGTCGGGTACTGCCAAGGTTCATTTAGATGGCCAAGAGCAATATCTAACAGAAAACGAGTCTGTGTATATCCCTATCACTGCGGTGCATGCACTTGAGAACCCTGGCAAGGTTGACCTTGAGTTGATTGAAGTGCAATCGGGTTCGTATTTAGGCGAAGATGATATCGTGCGTTTTGAAGATCGTTATGGTCGTGAATAACTAACCGCGTAAAAAAGTGGGCGGCCTTGTTTGGTCGCAGACGTGTTGAGCACCTAAGGGTGCTCTTTTGTATTAAAAAATATTTAATCGGATCGAGGTTGATCTGTTCGAAATAGCTATAACGCTCAGGGATTAAGTATGTTATTAACAAACAATGTGTTAGCGACAAGTGGTGTTGCATTTGGTACCAGTGGTGCTCGTGGGCTAGTCAGCGACTTTACCTCAGATGTGTGCGCTGCATTTACTCATGCTTTTTTAAATGTCATGAAGCAACAGTTTGACTTTAAACAGTTGGCAATTGCGATTGATAATAGACCTAGCAGTCAACAAATGGCTCAAGCATGCGCCACTGCATTATTACAAGCTGGCATTGAGCCTGTATATTATGGTGTGCTGCCAACACCTGCGCTCGCATTTGCAGCTATGCAAGATAATATTCCGTGTATTATGGTCACTGGTAGCCACATTCCATTTGATCGTAATGGTTTAAAGTTTTATCGCCCCGATGGTGAAATTTCTAAAGCAGACGAGCAAGCAATTTTATCTGTTTCAGCGCAATTTGAATCGTTATCTGAATTAACGTCACTAAAAACAGATATAACGGCTGGTTTACGTTATGTTGCACGATACACATCGTTATTTGATCGTCCGTGGCTTGAAGGCAAGCGTATTGGCATTTATGAGCATTCAAGTTCGGGTCGCGATTTATACGCAGACTTATTTAAAGAACTCGGTGCTGAGGTGATCTGTTTAGAACGCAGCGATCAATTTGTCCCTATTGATACCGAAGCGGTCAGCGAAGCCGATAAACAAAAAGCCAAAGCGTGGTCAAACGAGTACCAGTTTGATGCTATTTTTTCGACCGATGGTGATGGCGACAGGCCGCTTATGGCCGACGAACATGGTGAATGGTTACGCGGTGATATTTTAGGGCTGCTTTGTGCTAAACAGCTTAATATTGAAGCGTTAGCTGTACCTGTCAGTTGTAACTCAGCCATTGAGTTGTCAGATAACTTTGAAACAGTTACACGCACACGAATAGGCTCACCTTATGTAATCGCCGAATTTGAAGCGTTAAAACAGCAATATTCATCGGTTGCAGGCTTTGAAGCGAATGGTGGTTTTTTATTAGGCTCTGATTTAGTCATAGACGGCCAAACATTGCATGCATTGCCGACCCGTGACGCGGTTTTACCTGCTTTAATGCTGTTGCTTTTAGCTGCAACCACTCCGATAAGCCAGCACGTTGCCAAGCTGCCAACGTGCTTTACTTATAGTGACCGTATTACAAACTTTGCTACAGCAAAAAGTCAGCAAATAATTGCTGACGGTCAAGCAGACCCGAGTGCATTGCTTGATAAGCTGGGCTATGAAGGCACTGTGATACAAGCGGTTAATACCACTGATGGCTTAAGAATAACGCTAGAAAGTAATGATGTGATTCATTTGCGTCCCTCAGGCAATGCCCCTGAACTTCGGTGTTATGCCCAAGCATCGACCACAGAGAAAGCAAAAGAAATAGTCACTAATGTGTTGGCCAAAGTTGCGACTTTTTAAAAACAGTCAGCAACAGTTCTACACGCACACTGGTGAAGCAAAATCAGTGTGCGTCTTCTAATTTTTCTACTCTAAGCTGGCGGCTTGTTTTTTTAACGCTGAGCTAAGGTTTGTTCCTATTTATCAGTACTCTGATAGTCTGTTTTAGGGTTATCAATTACTTGCAGTAAAGGCGATGTGTAATCTGCTGTAATTTATAGCTGCTGATTATTTACGTATGGTAGGCAAAATTTTGAAGCAAGCTGTGTGTCAATTGTTAAATAAAACTCAATTATGGCGTGCTTTTATATTAATTGGCGCTAAAAATACCATCCTTTAGAATGAATATGAAAATTTCTAATACTTTAGCGTTAAAAAGTCATTTAACTTTAACCTAGCAGCGCTTATAATGGCGCCTGTTTTTTTGATCACATGAATAGCCGTTTGCAATGAATGCAAATTTAGTCTATCAGGGAGAGATTTTTTGAATCGCGCTAAAGTGTTTAAATCCAGTAGTAAGTCAAATTCGGTGCTTTATCGTATTTTTGACATCTCTATTATTACGTTTTCTTTAACAGCCGCTGCCGCTTTTTATGGTGTTGAGCTTAATCGTGTTTACTTAACCGTATTACTTGTTGTGCTGCTGGCGTTTTCGTATCTGGGTGAAGCGTTTGATTTATACCGTTCGTGGCGCGCAGGCAAGTTTCGTCACATGGTGTTATTTGCCTGGGGCAGTTTGATTTGCTCGTTTTTAGCGCTGTTAGTGTTTGCTTTTGCGTTTAAGTTTTCTGAGCAGTTATCCCGAGTTGTATTAACGCTCTGGTTTGCGAATGCCTTTGCGGGTATTTTTGCTTGGCGTTTAATGAGTCGCTTATACAAAGTGAATCGTCGTAAGCTTGGTTTAAGTATGCAGCGGGTGGCTGTGATTGGTGCCACTGAATCTGGTGCAAACGTTTTTAAAGAAATTATTGCTCATGACGAGTTAGGTTATGAGTGCATCGGCTTTTTTGAAGACCGTCAACCAGAGCGCCTTTTTGAAGACATGCACTTGCATGTGGCAGGGTCAATTAACGAAGCGGTCAATAAAGCTCGCCGTGGCGAAATCGATGTGCTGTTTATTGCACTGCCTTTTAAAGCCGAAAAACGCATTGCCGATATTTTATCGCGCCTTGGCGATACTACGGTCGATGTTCACTTTGTGCCTGATTTTTTACTGTCTAGCTTAATTCATGCCCGCATCGATCATGTGGGTGACATCGATACTCTCAGTGTGTTTGAATCTCCCTTTAATGGTGCCCGAGAACTCATAAAACGTACTGAAGATATTATTATCGGTGGCCTTATTTTATTGTTGATTTCGCCGATTTTAGTTGCCATTTCTATCGCAATCAAAGCAACCTCCAAAGGACCGGTGTTTTTCAAACAAGCGCGTTATGGCTTACATGGTGAAAAAATTAAAGTGTGGAAGTTTCGCTCGATGACCGTGATGGAAAACTCCGATGTTGTCACCCAAGCGACCAAAAACGACAGCCGTATTACGCCACTAGGTGGTTTTTTACGCCGTACCAGTTTAGATGAACTGCCGCAGTTTATTAACGTAATTTTGGGTGATATGTCGATTGTTGGCCCGCGTCCTCATGCGGTGTCACACAACGAAGAATATCGCCAAAAAGTAGAATTCTATATGCTCCGTCACAAAGTGAAGCCCGGCATTACCGGTTGGGCACAAATTAGCGGCTGGCGCGGCGAAACAGATACCCTCGAAAAGATGGAAAAACGCATCGAATTTGACCTGCAGTATATAAAACATTGGTCGTTGTGGTTCGATTTGAAAATTATCTTTTTAACAATTTTTAAAGGTTTCACTGGCAAAAATGCCTATTAATTTAAAGGAAATAGCAAAAATGAAAAAATCCCTTTTAGCAACCTTCATTGCTGGATCGATTTTTAACTGCGCGCACGCACTTGAGCCTGCAGGTATTAACACGGAAAGTGGTATTTTAATTACACCGTTACTTCAAACAGGTTTGAAGTATGACAATAACATTTTTAGCCAGTCGCAAGACGAAGAAGGCAGCACGATTTTAACCATTGATCCAAGTGTTAACTTTTTATTGGACGATGGCATCAACTCGTACAGTGTTGATGTAGGCTTAAATTCAGGTACGTTTTTTTCAAGCTCTGATGATAACTACCTTGATGGTTTTATTGGTTTTGATGTGCATTTAGAGCCTTCTTCAATGAGCCGTTTTGATTTTAATGCAACAGCAAACTGGACAACGGAAGCTCGTGGTACGGGTATTACTGAAGGTTTAGGGGATTCAATCAATGAGCCGCTTACTTATCGCGACCAAGTGATTGCTGGTACTTATGAGTTTGGCGCGCTGAGCACCAATGCAAAAATGGCGTTTGATGCTAAGTACTACAACAAAGAGTACACAAACTTCGAAAACAACACCAAATACCGTAATTATGATTCATTCTTATTTGGTACGACGTTCTCGTACAACACAGGCGCAGCGACTGATGTATTTGTCGAAGTCAACAAAGATGCTATCCGTTACGACCACATAGAGCCACAGCAATCAACCCGTAGCTCTGACGACTATCGTGCATTAGTGGGTATCAAATGGGAAGCAACCGCACTGACAACAGGTAACATTAAACTGGGTTACCAAAATAAAGATTTTGAAGCCAGTAACCGTGAAAACTTCAGTGGTTTAAGCTGGGATGCAGGTGTAACATGGCAGCCACTTACGTACACTTCGTTTGATTTCAGTACGACTCGTGCTGCACGCGATCCAAATGTTGAAGGCAGTTACATCAACGAGAGCGTGCACTCAATTGCGTGGAACCACGAATGGGCCACACGTTTAGATACCTCTGTTAGCGCGTCTTATGTTAAAGAAGACTACAGCGGTGTGAGCCGTAAAGACGACACCACTACGCTTAGTGCACAAGCCAACTATGTATTACAACGTTGGGTGGATGTGTCTGTGTATGTTGATATTACTGATAAAAATTCGACACGTGATAACATCTATTTCGACAAGAGCTTAGTAGGTGTTAATTTTACGTTCTCAATGTAAGGAAGTTTCGTGAACAAGCTAGTAGTTAGCTTGGCACTAATGTTAGTTTGCATCCTGCCCAAAGCTTTTGCGCAGGATGCATACATTTTAGGGCCTGGCGATAAAATAGAGATAAAAGTATTCGGTCAAGATGACTTAGCCGTCGAAGCCTTATTAGGTAACAGTGGCAAAATCAATTACCCATTTTTGGGTGAAGTGAGCATCAGTGGCCTAAGCACTAAACAAGTTGAACAAGTAATTCAACAAGGTTTAAAAGGGGATTATTTAATTAATCCGAATGTGTACGCACAAGTGGTTGAATACCGCCCGTTTTATATTCATGGCGAAGTCAAAAACCCAGGTGGGTATCCGTATCAGCCGGGTATGACCATTAACCAAGCGGTTGCGCTGGCCGGTGGATTAACCGAACGTGCATCAAGAGAAAAAATATTCTTGTTCAAAGAAGGCAACAAAGCCCAGCAGCTGCAAGCTACGCTAGGGTCGAATGTGTCTGCCGGTGATACCATCACTATTGAACAACGATTCTTTTAAACGGGGTTAATTTTTTAAGTGAAACACATGGAACCAGTTACGACAGAACAGCCACAAACCGAAGAAGTGATTGACTTAAGGCAATACTTTAACATTGTTAATAAGTATAAATGGCGTATTTTAGGCTTAGCCCTGTTTGCGGCTATTTTTAGTGCGATTATCGCCTTTAAAATGACCCCAATTTATAGCTCAACAGCCACACTGATTATCGAAGCAGAGCAAGCTAAAGCGGTTAACTTTCAAGAAGTGTATGGCCTCGATTCGAGCCGCCAAGAATACTATTTAACGCAATTTGAAATTTTAAAGTCAAAAAGCATTGCGCAAAAAGTGATTGAGCGCCTTAATTTGGATGAGCACCCAGAGTTTAATAAACCTCCTTCAGGCATGGCAGCATTTAAAGATTCGTTAAAAAGTGCCTTACCATTTTTGCCAAAAAAAGACACGTCAGGTTTGACACCACAAGAGCTGGCAGAGCAAGAAATGCAGCTGCTAGTGAAAGCCTTTACTGAGCAGCTTTCAATTAGCCCTGTGCGCAAAACGCAGCTGGTGAATATTAGCTTTGAGGCCGAAGACCCAAAACTTGCCGCACTAGTTGCCAATACAGTGGGTGAAGTGTACATCGAGCAAAACCTCACCGCTAAAATGGGCATTACCCAAAAAGCGGCGGGTTGGTTGAACGAGCGTTTATCGGGTTTACGTGAGCGCTTAGATATCTCAGAAGCAAAATTACAAGCCTACCGCGAACAAGAAAACCTGATAGATGTGGCAGGTGTTGTGGGCTTAACCACTCAAGAGCTTGAGCAAACATCAGAGCAGCTAGTGAAAACGCGTAATGATAAAAACAAGCTCGAAAGCATTATGCGTGTGATTAACGAATATGGTCGTAACAATTTAGAGCGCTTAGAGACCATTCCTGAAATCACTTCACATAAAGTGATCCAAGACGTGAAAAAAGAAGTGGTTACGTCTGAGCGAAAAGTCTCTGAACTGGCTGAAGTATATGGGCCTAAACACCCAAAAATGATTGCTGCAACCTCAGAGCTGCGCACAGTGAAGGCCAATCTTAGCCAACAAGTCAGAGCCTTGGTCACAGGTATCGAAAAAGAAGTCAAAACGGCGCAAGGTAACGTTGCTGCACTTGAAAAAGAGCTGGTACGTATTCGTACTGAATACCAACGCGTGACCGCCAAAGAAAGCGAATACCGCAAACTTAAGCGTGAAGTCGATACCAATCGTCAAATTTACGATACCTTTTTGTCGCGCTCTAAAGAAACCGAAGTCACCAGCGACTTTAATGCCGCCGTCGCCCGCTTTACTGACCGTGCGTATGCGCCAATTGAGCCAGTTAAGCCGAAAAAAGGCTTGATTGTTGCGTTGGTGTTTATTGCCACTTTAGGTTTAGGGGTTGTTGTTGCGTTTGTGATTGAAGCCCTCAATGATACGGTGAAATCATCGGCGGATATCGAGAATAAACTCGCACAACGTATGCTAGGTTTACTGCCTAAAGTTGAACACAAAAAAGGCACCAATCTTAATATTCATTATTTCTTCGAAAAAGAAGCCCGTCAGTTCTCAGAAGCAGTGCGAACGTTTAGAACCAGCTTAGTGCTAAGCCAAATGGATAAAAACAGTAAAGTTGTTGCGGTTACTTCGTCAGTACCGGGCGAAGGTAAAACCACCACATCTACTAACTTGGCGTTCTCCCTTGGGCAAATGGAAAAAGTGCTATTAATTGATGCGGATATGCGCAAACCGAGCATTTGTAAGCGTTTTGGTATTCCTGCGTATCACCCTGGTTTATCAAACGTGATTGCGGGCACTGAAAAAGTCGAAGACTGTATGTTCACAGATGATCGTTCAGGCCTCACGATTATGCCGTGTGGTCAGTTACCGACTAATCCACTAGAGCTGTTGTCTTCTTCGCGTTTTGAAAAACTGATTGATGCCTTAAAAGGGCGTTTTGACCGAATTATTATCGATACGGCACCGACACAAGCTGTGAGCGATGCGTTAGTGATTTCTCGCCAAGCTGATGCGATGATTTACGTGGTTAAAGCGGACTCAACCCGCATGGGTCTTGTTCAAAATGGCGTTGGTCGTTTGTTGGCGGCGAATGCAAAACTTGCCGGTATTTTACTGAACCAAGTGGATACCAAAAAAGCAGGTAAAAATGGTGCTTATCAAGGTTACTATGATTATTACAGCTATGGCAGTGAGCATGAAACTATGGTCGAGGTCAAAAAATCTGCATGATAGATATTCATTGCCATTTAATTCCTGGCATTGATGATGGCGCAAAAGACATGGCTGATGCCTTGTCTTTACTGCGCATGGCGGCGAATGACGGTACAACACGTATGGTCATTACGCCGCACATTCATTTTGGCCGATTTGAAAACAGTAAAGAGGCGATTTGGACAGAGTTTTTTGCCCTTAAGCATGCTGCATTTGAAGCGGGCATTGATATTGATTTATCGGTGGCTGCTGAAGTGAGAATCGATGCAGACATGTTGCCCCTCATCGAAAAAAAACGCTTACCTTTATTAGGTGAGTTTGAAGGCCAACAGTTTTTATTGTTAGAACTACCTCATAGCCATGTACCAACCGGCTGTGAAAATTTAATTAAATGGCTCCGTAGTCACAACATTACGCCACTCATTGCTCACCCTGAGCGTAATCGCGATATTCAAAAACAACCTCATCGGATTAAAACATTGCAACGACTGGGTTGTTGGTTTCAGTTAACTGGCGCGTCCTTGACGGGGCAGTTTGGTGAGACATGTCAGCAGTTGTCTGAGCAGTTTTTGCGTGATGGCATCATTAACGTGGTGGCATCAGACGGTCATAATTTACATCGTCGTCCGCCTGTGCTTCGCGAAGCGCGAGCTAAAGTCGTCGAATTAATGGGTGAAGAGGTGGCCGAGCAGCTTTTTTACACCAATCCGTATAATATCACCCGCTCAATGTTTATTAATCCTTAACCTAATTTGCTGAGCGCAATAATGAAAAACAAAATAGTGATAGCTTTTTTAATGCTCGCCACCTTATCAACTATGGTGTTTGCCTTTAGTTGGGGCATGGCGAACGTTTGGTATTTTAGCGCCAGCTATGAACTCGATGAGTGGACTAAAAAAGGCTCAATTCAAACTCAAGCTGATTATGAATCGGCGTATGATGCGATTGCCAAAGCGGTGGCGTATGATCCCACTCATCCTCATTATTTGCACATGCAAGGTCGGATTGTTCTGTGGGGCATTAATGATGGTTTTGTTGAGCGCGCTCGCATCGACGAGGTGAAAGCTTTATATTTAGCCTCGACGCAACAGCGGGCAAGCTGGCCGATCCCTTGGATTGATTTAGCGTATTTGAACAATGCCGAGCAGGGCTTAAATCAAGAAACCTGGTCATACATAGACCAAGCGCTGTTAGTTGGCCCTTTTGAGCATGCTGTCACTCAAGGAGTGTTAGAAATAATGCTCACAAACTGGGGGACTATTGAGCCTTCTCGCGCGCCGTTATTTTTTGAACACTTTGCTGTAGCAGCAAAGCAGCCTAAAATTTTAAAAGCGGTGCTAGTTTATGCTGTGGCAGTAGGGCGGAAAAATTTAGTCTGTAGCCAGCTTAAGTTTGATAAAGAATATAAAGCACAAAAAGAATCTTGGCTGTACAAAAAATACTGCCGCGCGTGATAATATCGCGTCAGTTTTTACAAAATAACCAGAATTAACCACGCCAATCATAAGGAGTTTTTTATGGCAATTTTAGTCACTGGCGGTAACGGATATATCGGCAGCCATACTGTGGTTGAGTTATTAAACTTAGGCCACGATGTGGTGGTGTTTGATAACTTATCAAATTCAAATTTAGCGGTGTTAAACCGCATCGAAACTATCACAGGTAAACAGCCTGAGTTTGTAAAAGGAGATATTCGCGATAGCAAAGCCCTTGATGCGGTGTTTGCAGCTCACGATATTTCTGCAGTGATCCATTTTGCAGGCTTAAAAGCAGTGGGTGAATCAGTGGCGTTACCGTTAAGTTATTACGATAACAATGTCTGTGGCAGTTTACGTTTACTCGAAGCGATGAATAAAGCTGGCGTGAAAAAAATTATTTTTAGTTCGTCGGCCACTGTGTATGGCTCCCCTGAGCGTTTACCCATCGATGAGCAATGTGCGCTTCGCACCACCAACCCGTATGGTGCCAACAAACTTCAAATCGAACAAATGCTCGGTGATGTGTGTGTCAGCGATGCCGAGTGGTCTGTGGTGGCGCTACGCTACTTTAACCCTGTAGGGGCGCATAAGTCAGGCTTAATTGGTGAAATGCCAAACGGTATTCCTAATAACTTATTGCCTTATGTGACGCAAACCGCACTGGGAATTCGTGACACACTGTCGGTGTTTGGTGGCGATTACGATACCCACGATGGCACTGGCGTTCGTGATTACATTCACGTGGTGGATTTAGCGCTCGGTCATATTCGTGCGCTTCACTTATTGGATTCGCAAACGGGCTTTGAGCCTATAAACTTAGGCACAGGTATTGGTTATTCAGTATTAGATATCGTTAACTCGTTTGAATCGGTTAATAACATTAAAGTGCCGTATGTGATTTCAGAGCGCCGCCCTGGTGATATTGCAACTTGCTACGCTGATCCGCAAAAAGCCAAAACTTTGCTGAAATGGCAAGCAGAGCAAACCTTAGATGACATGATGCGTGATGCATGGCATTGGCAAAGTAATAATCCCAAGGGTTATGATGCTTAAGCTGTACTGATTTCCAGTCATTTATAAAAAGCCTCAGGATTGAGGCTTTTTTGTGGCCGTGTGTTATTGCTGAGCGGGTGCTTACCTTGTAGTATCTTTTGCCAATTACCCCTTCGAAAAATAAATTATGTTGCTTGAAAAATTGTTTAAAATCCGTGAACTCGGCTCGAATGTGCGCACTGAAGTCATTGCTGGGATCACTACATTTGTCACTATGGTGTACATCGTATTTGTAAACCCTGCGATGCTCGCAGAGGCGGGTATCGATCAAGGGGCTGCGTTTGCGGCGACGTGTATTGCTGCGGCAATAGGCTGTTTTATTATGGGATTTTGGGCTAATTATCCATTGGCGCTGGCACCGGGAATGGGGCTTAATGCATTTTTTACCTATGGTGTCGTGCTTGGTATGGGACACACTTGGCAAGCAGCCTTGGCAGCGGTGTTTTTTTCGGGCTGTTTATTTTTATTACTGAGTTTATTTAAAGTCAGAGAGTGGATCATTAATGCCATTCCCAATGTACTAAAACTGGCGATCGCGACGGGAATTGGCGCATTTTTAGCACTGATTGCACTTAAAAATGCCGGTATTATCGTCGCAAGTCCTGCTACTTTAGTGCAGCTTGGGGATATTACACAAGCTGGGCCATTACTCGCCATTGTGAGCTTTTTCTTTATTGCTGCGTTGTTGTACCGCGACATCAAAAGTGGTGTGTTACTGAGTATTTTACTCGTCACTGCTATTGCGCTTGGGCTCGGGCTAGTTCAATACAATGGTTTAGTGGATACACCGCCATCATTAGCGCCAACATTCATGCAACTCGATTTTGCCGCTGCATTAGAGCTTTCGATGCTCAGTGTTATTTTTGCTTTTTTGTTTGTCGATTTATTTGATACATCTGGCACTTTAGTTGCGGTGTCTCAAAAAGCGGGGATCAGTGATCACAATGGCCACATTCCACGCTTAGGCCGAGCGCTGAGTGCCGATAGCACCGCCACCATTGCGGGCGCCACCCTTGGCACATCCACAACGACCTCGTACATTGAGTCGGTGGCAGGGGTCTCTGTAGGAGGCAGAACGGGCTTAACTGCGGTTGTAGTCGGATGTTGTTTTTTAATGATGTTATTTTTTGCCCCTTTAGCTGCGATGGTGCCGCCTTATGCGACAGCTGGCGCTATTTTGTATGTCGCGGTACTCATGTTGCAAAACCTCAAGCTTATCGATTGGGATGATATGACCGAAGCCGTGCCAGTTTGCACTGTGTTATTAATGACCCCGCTGACATTTTCAATTGCTCATGGAATTTCCCTTGGGTTTATCGCGTACACAGCGGTTAAATTGTTATGCGGTAAACGTCACGACATTAGTATGAGTGTTTGGATTTTAACTAGTCTATTTATACTAAAATTTGCACTTTTATAATCTAAAAGTATAAGGTTGTATTTTATTGGATACAACCTTAGTACCATTTCTATTGTGCAACAGTCACTTATCAAAAAGGCTGTTAATACACATTTTTCTCATTTACAAATCTACACAATTGCTCGTTTTTTAGGCTTTTAATTGTCGTCGGAACCCTGTAGTTTCGCGCAAAATTTGCACTGGGTAGGACTTGTTAATGCGGTTAAAGAAAAAATTATTGTTATCATTTTTGTTGTTGGGAATGATACCGGCAGCGATTATTGCTGTGGTGTCATTGGTAATGGCGAGCAATGCGCTAGAGCAGCAAGCATATAACAAGCTGACATCCATCAAACATATTAAAAAGGCACAAATCGAACAATATTTTGTCCAAGCTGAGGCCGATCTTAATATTGTCAAAAACACTTGGCTCGCAATTGATAACGGACGCTCCTCTTTAAGCGAGCAGGCTCACAATCATCACGCCTTTTATCAACACTTTATTGAGCAGCAAGGTTATTATGATTTATTTGTCATTAACCCTGCCGGTGACATAGTGTACACCGTCGCTAAAGAAAGTGATTATCGAACTAATTTAATCAATGGGTTGTACAGACAATCCGGTTTAGCTGACTTGTTTTTACAGGTGAAGTCTCGTGGTCAATTTTCAATTGAAGACTTTGCTCGTTATGCACCAAGTAATGATGAGCCAGCAGCATTTATTGGTTTGCCTGTTTATAAACAGGGTCAATTACAGATGGTATTAGCGCTGCAATTATCGATTGATAAGATTAATGCTGTGATGCAGCAGCGCGAAGGCATGGGAGAAACAGGTGAAACTTACTTAGTGGGTGATGATTTGCTGATGCGTTCTGATTCATTCCTTGATCCTATCGGCCATTCAGTGAAGGCCAGTTTTGCAGGTAATGTAGCTAATAACGGTGTTGATACCCAAGCGGTACGAAAAGGTTTATTGGGAATATCAAATACTCAGATTGTGATAGATTACAATGGCAACCCGGTTCTCTCTGCTTATGCTCCTATTGAGTTTGATCGTTTTAAATGGGTACTCTTAGCTGAAATTGACGAAGCAGAAGCATTTGCACCAGTTAAAACCTTACGTTGGATTATTAAATTTGTGGTGTTGATTGCGATTGTGGCGATTTTGATTGTTACTTATTTTGTTTCACGCTCGATCTTAACGCCTCTGGGTGGAGAGCCCAAAGAGATGCAGGCGCTCAGTGAACGCATAGCTGATGGTGATTTATCCCTTTGTTTTTCCGATCACGCAGCATCGGGTGTAATGGCTGCAATGAAAAAGATGACCGCGCACTTACATAGTGTGATGGGATCCGTGATTGATTCAACGGGGCAGTTATCGGCAACCGCAGAGCAAACAAAAACGGTTAGCTTACAGGCGAACCACAGCTTACAAGAACAAAACCTTAATATTGAAAATGTCAGTACTGCGATGCATGAAATGACGATGTCGATTGAAGATGTGGCACAAAGTGCACGTAATGTCGCTGACTTAACCACAACTGCATTAACAACTACACAAAATGCAGATACGAGTTTAAGCAAAAGCCAACAGATCATGACAAAACTGAGCCAAGAAGTTGGTAGCACTGAGCAGCTAATCACCGAAGTTGATGGCTATTCGCGAGAGATCAGCAGCGTACTCGAAGTGATTAATACCATTGCAGAACAAACGAATTTATTAGCGCTGAATGCGGCCATAGAAGCAGCCAGAGCTGGCGAGCATGGTCGGGGCTTTGCGGTTGTTGCCGACGAGGTACGCCAACTTGCCCATCAAACGCAGCAGTCAATTGGTAAAACAGAACACATGATTGCTCGGCTACAAACTGGCACAGCAAACGCTGTCAACGCCATGGACGGGATGAAAGAGTTCACTCGCTCATCAGCTGCGGTCATTAATGACAGCGCTATCTCTATTAATCACACGTTACAAGAAGTGACAGAAATCAGTGCGCAAGCTGAGCAAATTGCAGCAGCAGTCCATCAGCAAACAGCAACGTCGGAAGAGATTAATCAGAGTATGGTGTCAATTCATCAAGTAGCGATTGAAAATGCCGCGGGTGCCGAGCAAGTGTCCAGTGCCAGTAATGAGCTTAATCAATTGGCTGCGACACTTAAGCAGTTGACTGCGACTTTTAAACTGAACGCTCAGTGAAAAGTTTTGCAGTTTAAATAAGCAGTTTTTATATTGTAAATGTATTATCTAGTTCATTTTTGCATAAGGCTATGTGTTAACACTTAGCCTTATTGTTCTGTTTTTACTAATAATCAGTATGTTACAATATCACTATTATTAGGCTGTTGTTTATTTGTTCATTTTTAGAAACATTAACAAGATTAATTCCTATTTAACTGCGGGGGAATTTCGGGTACTTTAGCGCATCTTTGGGGATTTGAGTAAATATGGATGCGTTTAAAAAATAAACTATTGATTTCTTTCCTTTCTTTGGGGGTTCTCCCCGCCGCGTTGATTGCTATTGTTTCGTTGTTCATTGCCAGTGAGTCACTTGAAACACAAGCCTATAATCAGCTGACATCAGTCAAAGCAATAAAAAAACAGCAAGTCGAAAATTATTTCGCTAAAAGCAAGGCTGATATGGTTACTATGAGTCAAACTTGGCAAAACTTGGTTAAATACAACTCTGATTTGTCGGCTTTTTCACTTGGCGAACGCTACGATGCATTTTTTAACCGTTTTATTGATGAACATGGTTATTACGATTTTTTTATCATTTCGCCTGAAGGGGATGTCAGTTATACCGTCACTAAAGAAGCGGATTTTAATACCAATTTGATCACTGGGCCATACAAGCGCTCAGGTTTGGCGTCGTTGTTTAATAAAGTGGTACAAACGCGGCAATATGTGATTGAAGATTTCAGTCCTTATGCACCGAGTAATAACGAACCGGCTGCGTTTATTGGTATGCCAGTGTTACAGCAAGGGCGATTGATTGCTGTTGTGGCGCTGCAGTTGTCGATTGAGCGGATCAACTTGTTAATGCAACAACGAGATGGCATGGGGCAAACAGGCGAAACGTATCTGGTGGGTGAAGATTTACGCATGCGCTCGGATTCTTACTTAGATCCCATCGGCCACTCTGTTGTTGCCAGTTTCGCCGGTGATATTAAAAATAATGGCGTGGAGACTCAAGCGGTCAAGCTTGCGCTGACGGGTATCTCAGCCACCGAGATTATTATCGATTATAACGGTAATCCAGTTTTATCGGCTTTTACTCCCATTGACGTCAAGGGGTTACGCTGGGTATTACTCGCTGAAATTGATGAAGCTGAAGCATTTGCGCCTGTAAACCGATTAGCGTGGATTATCAAACTCATTGTTGTGATCACTATTACAGGTGTTTTTGTGGTAACAGTGTTGATGGCCAAGTCGATTTTACGTCCACTGGGTGGCGAGCCGCAATTTATGCAAACAATCAGTGAACGTATTGCATCGGGTGATTTATCGAGCCAGTTTGAACAAGAGGAACCCGTGACCGGCGTATATCAGGCCATGATCCAAATGAATCGACATCTACAACAAGTGCTGACAACCATCGTCGATTCTACTGGCCAACTTTCATCAACTGCGGCGCAAACCAGTGCCGCGAGCGCGCAAGCTAATTCAAGCTTGCAAGAACAGCATGCCAATATCGCGAGCGTATCGTCCGCCATGCATGAGATGGCGATGACCATTGAAGCGGTGGCTGTTAATGCCCGTAATGTGGCGGAATTGACCCAAAGCGCGCAATATACTTCAGAAGATGCAAATAGTGCTTTAATAGCAACCATTACCGATATTGAACGCCTATGCAACGGTGTTTCAAACGCCACTGATGTTATTAAGGAAGTGGCTAGCCATTCACAACAAATAGGCGGAGTGCTTGAAGTCATACAGAGCATTGCTGAACAAACTAACTTACTTGCGCTTAATGCAGCGATTGAAGCGGCGCGTGCAGGTGAGCAAGGGCGTGGTTTTGCGGTGGTGGCTGATGAAGTACGACAATTGGCACAAAAAACCCAGCAATCGACCCGTGATATTGAAGTGATGATTGCGCAACTGCAACAAGGCACAGAAGAAGCGGTGAAGGTGATGAGTCAGTCAACAAATATCGCGCACACTACCATAGATTCAGCCCGTACGACCGGCAAAGCGATTGAACGCAGTTTAAATGAAATTCAAGATATCGCCCAAAACGCCCAACAGATTGCATCTGCAGCTGAGCAGCAATCAGTCACAGCTGAAGAAGTGAATCAAAGCATGGTGTCTATTAATCAAGCGGCTGTTGATAATGCTGCGGGTGCCGATCAGGTTTCGGCGGCTAGCTTGGAATTGAACAACTTAGCAGGGGATTTAAAACAAGTGACACGGCAATTTAAACTCACCGCCTAGTGATCACCCAACACTCAGGTTAGTAACGAAAAAAACGCGCTAAATAGCGCGTTTTGTTCAAGGGAAATCACCAGCAATAAAAATCAGCTGTGTTTTTTTGCAAAAAAGCAACCAAACGCGGGCAGGTTCAGCTGCTGATCAACAACTTGGCCACTGTGATGGCTTATTTGCGCCAGCTCAGTCAAATGTGTGTCATCAAGGGGCATTGAGGCGCTGTGGTTGCCTAAGTTAAAGCAGCACAGCACGGTTTCCTCTTGATAGCTTCGCCAAAAAGCCAGTACTGGCTCGGCAGTTTCTATAAAGGTAATATCACCCACTTGCAAAGCAGGGGAATGTTTACGCCAGTTTAAAAATTCTCTGTATGCATTGAGGCAAGATGTCTGATCGGCTTCTTGTTGACTGACCGCCTGTTTTTGATGCGCGTCAGCAATAGGGAGCCAAGGTTTATTAGTGGAAAAACCTGCATGCTCCAATGATTCATCCCATGGATGAGGCGTACGGCAACCATCGCGGCCCTTGAAATTAGGCCAAAAAGTAATACCGTACGGATCTTGGAGATCTTCAAAAGCGACGTCGGCTTCTGTTAAGCCAAGCTCTTCGCCTTGATACATGCAGACGCTGCCACGCAATGAGGCCAGTAATGCCGTGAGCATTTTCACTTGTTGGTTGCTTTGGCCTGACGCTTGCGCCCAACGACTAGCTACACGTGTGACATCGTGGTTGCTAAAGGCCCAACATGGCCAGCCTTCGGTCATTTGAGATTCGAGCCCTTGGACTGTTTCTCGAATATAACGCGCACTGTAATCGCTAGTGAGTAATTCAAAGCTGTAACCCATATGCAGTTTATCGCCACCTTGGGTGTATTCGGCCATAGTCGCTAAAGAATCTTCAGATGAAATTTCACCGAGTGACACTGTGCCTGGGTATTGGTCGAGCAAGGCTCTGATCGCTTTCATAAATACCAGATTTTCGGGCTGCGTATTGTTGTAATAATGGTACTGAAATGCGTAAGGGTTATCTTCGCTAAAGCCACGGCCTTGGCGTTTATCAACTGGTTTTGCTGGATTATCTCGCAACTCGGCATCGTGATAACAAAAATTAATTGCATCCAGTCTAAATCCATCTACGCCGCGTTTGAGCCAAAACTCAACATTGTCGAGGACAGCTTGGCGCACCTCTGGATTATGGAAATTCAGATCCGGTTGTTCGGTTAAAAAGTTATGCAAGTAATATTGCTTGCGACGTGGTTCCCACTGCCAAGCTGGCCCACCAAAAATAGATAACCAATTATTAGGTGCTGTGCCATCGTCTTTTGCATCGGCCCAGACATACCAGTCTGCTTTATCATTAGAAGTGTTTTCGCGGCTTTCGCTAAACCAAGCATGTTGATCAGAGGTGTGGCTCAGCACTTGGTCGATAATAATCTTGATGTCGCGCTTATGGGCTTGTGCAATCAACTCATCAAAGTCTGCTAATGTGCCAAACAGTGGGTCAATATCACGATAGTCACTGATGTCATACCCAAAGTCTTTCATTGGAGATTTGAAAAAAGGCGAAATCCAAATTGCATCGACCGCCAAGCTTTTGATGTAATCAAGGCGAGCAATGATCCCAGGGATATCGCCAATTCCATCTTGATTTGAATCTTGAAAGCTACGTGGGTAGATTTGATAAATAACGGCACCTTGCCACCATTCGAGCTTGGCCATGGACTCTCCAAAACCTAATAGGTCTACTTGTTGTTTTTAGTAAACGAGCGCACTGACTCGCATTTGATGGCAAAAGCATACGTTATCCACTTTTTTCTGTAAAAGGCATGCATACGTATGCATGATAATCGGTTTGTTTTAAGGCACTTAAGTGACTTTAAAACGAAAGATGACAGACGTGAAACGACGAGGCATGGACTCTTGTTTACCAATAATGTGAATTTTTAACTTTATCTGGTAATTGATGACGTTTTTATTACAAAAATAACGCTGCACCAATCTGTTTTGCTTGGTTGCACAAAGTTGGTGCGCGCTCTCATGCTTTGGTCTTACCAATTTACATTGCAAGAGTATTCGTTTCTGTTTTCGATTTTTTAACAATAAAAAGCACAGTGGATTAAAGGGCGAACGCACTAACGACTAGTCAAAAAAATAAATATTGGCTGGAAAGCCTTTCAAAATAGCCCATTATGTGAATTTTCCCCCTTGTCGGATAACTTCTTTTAAATATCGGGGACTTAGGACTACACTTGTAAAATTATTGTTAAATTTTGGTGGGGTATTTTTGTTGAATACGTATGCAGTCGGTTGTATCAGAATTGTTGCAAGCGTTACTATTTTTATCGACAACAAAGGCGACCCATTTTGGTGCACTCGCTACGCTTTAAACCAGCACTAATTTGGGGCTATTTACAAAATAGTCAATCGGGATAAAACACTATGTCTATATTTAAGCCAAGTATGCTAACTCTGGCACTTGTTTCAGCTGGGATCGGTTCTTTCTCAGCGTATGCAGCAGAAGAAGAAAAAAATAAAGAAGCGGTAGCTGAAGAAGTCGAAGTTATTGAAGTACGTGGTATGCGTCGCAGTATCGTTGAATCAATTAATGTAAAACGCTTTGCATCAAATGTGGTTGAGTCTATCTCTGCAGAAGATATCGGTAAATTACCTGATTCTTCTATTGCTGAATCAATTGCACGTTTACCTGGCTTAGCCGCGCAGCGCCTTGATGGCCGTGCGAGCCGAGTGTCTATCCGTGGTTTTGGCGAAAACGAAAGTGGCACGACCTTCAATGGCCGTGAACAAGTATCAATCAGTGACAACCGTGGCGTTGAGTTTGACTTGTATCCATCAGAAATCATGAGCGGCGTCACTGTCTATAAAACCCCTAATGCGACCCTAGAAGGTGAAGGTATTGCGGGTGTGATTGATATGCAAACAATCAAGCCGTTATCGATTGATGAGCGTGTTGTACAAATTAATACTCAATTTGAACAAACCAGTTTTGATAAACTGAATCCTGACGGTGCTGACACAGGTTTTCGTGGCACATTCTCTTATGTAGACAAATTTGCAGATGACACCGTCGGTGTGGCATTTGCGTACTCAAGCATGAGCTCTCCTAACCAAGAAAAACGTTGGAACTCGTGGGGTTACCCTGAATTTACTGCTGCTGACGGTAATCAGTATTCGATTTTAGGTGGTGCTAAGCCGTTTGTTCGTTCTTCTGAACTTGAACGTGATTCAATGATGTTAGTCGTGGAAGCTGCACCTTCTGATGATCTTAAGCTTACTTTTGACGCGCTTTATGTCGATTTCCTTGATACCAAAATTCTTCGTGGTATTGAAGTCCCGTTTGCTTGGGGACAAGGCAGCGTATCGGCCCTTGAAATTGATGACGCGACAGGCTTTATCACCAAAGGGATGACTGAAGGTCAGCGTGTTGTGGTTCGTAACGACCATGAAGAGCGTGATGCTGAGTTATCATCATTTGGTTTCAATGCTGATTATCAATTAAATGATAACTGGTCGATGGAATTTGACGTTAGCTACTCAAAAGTTGAACGTAAAATCTGGAGTATGGAAAGCTATGCAGGGACAGGTCGTGGTGATTCTGCTGGTGTGGCTGATAACTTAGGTTATGAATTCAACGCAGGTAATACTGGTGCTATGTTTAGCCATGAATTGGATTACAGCGATTACAGCTTAATTCAATTAGGCGGTCCTTTAACGTGGGGCTGGAGCTCGGCGCTGAACGACAGTTTAGCCATTACCGGCACGCCACTTGAAAATACTGGTCAAGATGGCTTTATTAACACTCCAACTATCGACGATGAATTAAAAGCAATTAAACTTGCAGCGACGCAAATCATCGATACTGAAGTCGTCTCTGCGATTACTTATGGTGTGTCACAACGAGATCGCGAAAAGCAAAAAGTATCAGAAGGTTACTTCATGACACTGAATGCTTTCCCTGGCATGTTAGAAGTGCCACAAGAATACCGTTTAGGCACAGCATCATTAGACTTTATCGGCATGGGCAACATGATTGCGTATGACTCAAAAGGCTTAATCGACGACGGTTACTACACGCTTTTAGCGGAAAGCTTAACGAACTCTAAACACGCAACAAAATCGTGGACAGTAAAAGAAACCATTACTTCTGCGTTTGTACAAGCGGATATTAACACTGAAGTTGCTGGAATGGCCCTAACAGGTGGCGCAGGCCTACGTTATGTTCATACTGAGCAATCGTCACAAGGTTCAGCATTTACTACTAACAGTGCGGGTCTAGTGGTGGCTTCACCAACAGATATTGAGCACAGTTATTCACACTTACTGCCAAGCTTAAACTTAGTGCTGAAGTTAGATGATGATCAATCGCTGCGTTTTGGTGTGGCGAAGACCATTTCTCGTGCTCGCATGGATGACATGAATGCGTCGATTGATGCAAACTACAGTCAAAATCAACCAGACGATAATGGCAACTACTGGTCAGTAAGTGGTGGTAATCCTTCACTAGAGCCAAAAGAAGCGACAGGCATTGATTTATCATATGAAAACTACTTCTCAGATGAAGGTTATTTTTCTGCAGCCTTGTTCCACAAAGATTTAAATCAATGGATCTTTGATGGTACCTATGAAGTTGATATGACAGGTGTCGCTGATCCGGCAACTGGCGAGATCCCACCTAATTCGACGGGCACAGGCTCTGGTAAAGTCAATGGCGGTGGCGGTACTTTATGGGGTTATGAGCTTGCGGTTACTTTCCCATTCAAATTGATTGATGAGTCACTCGAAGGGTTTGGTATTCAAGCCAGCCATACGGGTATCGATTCTGATATGGAAGACCAAAATGGTAATGAGTTTGAGTTACCGGGTTTATCTGACAAAATTCAGACTTTCACATTCTATTATGAGAATTATGGCTTCCAAGCGCGTGCATCAATGCGTAAGCGTAGCGATTTTAAAGGCGATGTTTATGGCATCGGTTTTGACTCGCAACAAGTTGACATTTTAGGTGAAACAATTTGGGATGCGCAGCTAGGTTATAGCTTTGAAGAGTCAAGCGTTGAATCGCTACAAGGTTTAACTGTGTCATTCCAGATACAGAACTTAACAGAAGAGCCGTTCACGGCACTCAGTGGCGACAACAAATTGCAAGTACGTGATTATCAAGATTACGGTCGTACCTACTTGCTTGGCTTAAGCTATAAGTTTTAACGGCTAGCCAACTGTTCACTATCCAATGAAAAAGCCCTTGCTAACTTGTGTTGCAAGGGCTTTTTATCTAATAAATCAGAGATTAAGTTAGGTCATGAATTAGGTGAGTTATGAATAAGAACATTCAAAATGTGGTGATTGTCGGAGGAGGCACCAGTGGCTGGATCACGGCTGCACTGCTTGGCAAAATTCTCGGTCCGTCATTAAACCTCACCCTGATTGAATCGGATAAAATCGGCATTATTGGTGTTGGTGAAGCAACCATTCCACCGATTATCCATTTAAATAATGCCCTTGGGATCAGTGAAAAAACATTCTTAAAAGAGACCAAAGGTACCATTAAGCTTGGTATTGAATTTGATAACTGGGGCCAACAAGGTGACAGTTACATGCATGCATTTGGTGGCATCGGAAAAAACCTGCCATTTTGCGACTTTCATCACACTTGGTTACGATCGCAACAGCTGGGTGACAGCGAAGATTTTTGGCGTTACTCGCTCAATTATCAGGCTGCTAAACATAATAAATTTGCTAAAACACCAGCTGGTCAGGGCGGATTGGAATACGCCTATCATTTTGATGCGGGCTTGTACGCAAAGCTTTTAAGCAAGTTAAGCCAACAGCAAGGCGTAAAACGCATCGAAGGGGTGGTCGAAAATGTACTGGTTGATGGCAACAGTGGTCATGTTACCTCAGTGCAATTGGATTCTGGTGAGCAGATCAGCGGTGATTTATTTATTGATTGCACTGGTTTAAAAGCTCTATTGATTGAACAAACACTTAATACTGGCTTTATTGATTACTCCCATTGGCTGCCGTGCGATCGCGCTGTGGCTGTTCCATGTGAAAGTGTCTCGCCCATTATTCCTTACACACGCTCTACTGCGCACCCAGCCGGTTGGCAGTGGCGTATTCCATTGCAGCATCGCACAGGTAATGGCTTAGTGTATTGCAGCCAGTATATGACAGATGAGCAAGCGATAGAGACGCTCCTTAACAATCTTGATGGCCCAGCACTGGGTGAACCCAAAGTGATCCATTTTAAAACCGGTGTACGGCGTAAACAATGGCATAAGAATGTGGTGGCGATTGGCTTATCGAGTGGCTTTTTTGAGCCGTTGGAATCAACCAATATTCATTTAATTCAAACCGCCGCGATCAGATTGATTAAGTTGTTTCCACATCAAGGAATTGATCAGTCGACGGTTGATGAATTTAATCGCCAATCACGCATTGAATCAGATCGAATGCGCGATTTTATTATTCTGCATTACAAACTCAATCAAAAAGTAGACAGTCCATTTTGGCAACGTTGCCAAAACATGGATGTTCCCGACACGTTACACGCCAAAATGGCGCTTTTTGCTGACAGTGGACGGGTGTTTCGTGAGCAAGATGAGTTGTTCACTGAAATTGCCTGGCAACAGGTGATGATAGGGCAAAATTTGCGCCCTAAAGATTACCACCCTGTGGCAGGGAGTTTATCGGCAGAGCAAGTGCTGGAATTGATGAAAAACCTGCAAACAATTACCGATAAACAAGTGTCGCAGTGGCCGACTCATGATGAATTTTTAGCCTCTTTATATTTATAAGCGTGCCTGTTATGAAATATTTTATATTGTTTTGTCTGTGCGCCTTGGGGGCGCCTGTTTATTCTGCGCCTGTGGCATCTGAACTTGTGGTTGAGCCGCCTTCTTGGTGGGTGGGCATGAAGTCCTCACAACTACAATTATTGCTGCGCGGGGCTGATTTTGAAGGCGCTAAGGTGAGTGTGTCTGCGTATCTGGGAGTGACGCTTGATAAGTTTACTGTGCTTGAAAATAGCCGTTATGCCGCGATTGATTTGCAAATTGAACCTTTGGCACAAGCTGGCACACTGAATTTGATGGTGCATTTTGCCAATGGCGAGCGTCAATCTATAGCGTATTCATTGGCCGCTCGTACCAAGGACAGTGCATCACGCCGTGGGTTTTCTGCGCGCGACGTGGTGTATTTGATTAATCCTGATCGTTTTGCCAATGGCGATGCAAGCAACGACTCAGTGGTGAGCTTGTCTGAGCGGGCCAACCCAACCAATCCTGATGGTCGTCACGGGGGGGATCTGCAAGGCATTATTGACCAGCTCGATTATTTAGCTGACTTGGGCGTTACGCAGCTTTGGCTTACTCCTGCGCTTGAAAATAATCAGCCTAATTACTCCTACCATGGTTATGCCATTACGGATTTTTACCAGATTGATGCGCGGATGGGCGATAATCAGTTGTATCGGCAATTATCGCAACAGGCCAAACAAAAGGGCGTGGGGTTGATAATGGACATGGTGCTTAATCACAGCGGATCTGAGCATTGGTGGTTAAAAAATTCACCGACCAAAGATTGGATTAATTTTGGCGGCACATTCAGCGGCACCAGCCATGCCCGTCAGACTATCCAAGATCCCTATGCCAGCAAGGCGGATAAAAAGCAATTTAGCGATGGTTGGTTTGTGCCGACCATGCCAGATTTAAATCAGCGTCAGCCTATTTTAGCCACTTACTTGATACAAAATGCCCTTTGGTGGATTGAATTTGCTGATTTATCGGGCATTCGTGTCGATACCTATTCGTACTCAGACAAACAGTTTTTAGCCAAATGGACTGAGCGCATTATGGACGAGTACCCAGCGTTTAATATTGTCGGTGAAGAATGGACAACCAACACCGCAACGGCAGCTTATTGGCAAGCCGGAAAAATCAATCATGATGGCTATGTCTCTGGATTACCCAGCGTGATGGATTTTTCGTTGCAACAAGCGGTTGTTTCAGGCTTAAACGAATCAGAAAGCTGGAACACGGGGCTGATAAAAATCTATCAATCGCTCGCCAACGACTTTTTATACGCTGATCCGAACAAGGTTTTGGTGTTTGCAGACAACCATGATATGAGCCGTGTATTGACTGAATTGGGCAATGATATTGCCAAAACCAAAATGGCGTTAGGATTGCTTTTGACCACTCGTGGGATCCCGCAACTGTATTACGCCACAGAAGTGCTCGCGCATAATAACGGCTCGGATGCGCATGGGGTGATCCGTGTCGATTTTCCGGGCGGTTTTGATTATCAATTAGCAAATGGCTTTACAGGTCAAGGATTACAGCCAGATCAACAAGCCATGCAAGATTGGTTAAAAAAATTGCTTAATTATCGCAAGCAACAACCTTTATTTGCCACAGGGCAATTAATGCATTTTAGCCCCGAGCAAGGGGTGTATGTGTATTTTAGGTACTCTGAATCAGATGCGGTAATGGTGGTATTAAATAAAAACAGTGAAGACAGAGCAGTGTCACTTGAGCGTTTTTCAGAGCGTTTAAAAGGCTTTAATGGGTATAACATGCCGCTAAAATCGAGCAGTAAGCAGCGATTGGGCGATAAGCTTCAAGTCCCAGCGCAAAGCTTAACCTTGTATGAACTGAGTCAATGAATAGGGTGAATACGTATGCAAATGGTATCTCTTTGCGGGCGTACGCTTTAGTATTTTTTTCATGTGTAAGCGAAGAATAAAAAATATGATCACTTTTTCTAACATCAGTCAGTCAAAGCCGATGGCGCCACTTAAGTGGTTTGGTTGGCTATGTGCAGCGGGCATGCTGCAAAGCTGTAACATGATTGATGACAATGCACCTGCAAAAAGCCCAGAGGTTATTGACACTGTGCCTTCAAAACAGAGCAAGCCAGTTGTGTACCAAATGTTCACACGTCTGTATGGTAATAAAAATACCACGAACCTTGCTTGGGGCACACAGACGCAAAATGGCGTTGGTAAATTTGATGATATTGATGCGCGAGCGCTGGGTGCAATCAAACAACTAGGTGTGACGCATGTTTGGTACACCGGTGTGCTGCACCATGATGTCATTGCTGATTATACTGAGTTTGGGATCAGCTTAGATGATCCTGATGTGGTAAAAGGCCGGGCAGGTTCACCTTATGCGATTAAAGATTATTATAACGTTAACCCTGATTTAGCCATCAATCCGGCTAATCGCTTAGCGGAATTTGAAACACTGATTGCGCGCACCCATCAACATGGCATGAAAGTGGTGATTGATATTGTGCCCAATCATGTTGCGCGCAATTATCAATCGGTCTCAAAACCTGATGGGATCAGTGATTTTGGCGAGCACGACGACACTTCCGTTGAGTACGCAAAACATAATAATTTTTATTATGTGGTGGGTGAGCAGTTTAAGGTACCAAAGTCGTTGGATGGGTATCAACCTCTTGGCGGGGAACCTCATCCATTAGCCGATGGTCAATTTGCAGAGTTTCCTGCCAAATGGACAGGTAATGGCTCGCGGTTAGCTCAGCCACATTTTCATGATTGGTATGAAACAGTCAAAGTGAATTATGGTGTGCGCCCAGATGGCAGCTATGATTTTCCCCGTTTGCCTGCAGAGCTGGCAGAGCAAGATGTGCGTATGCATGCTGAGTTTTGGGCCAAGCAGCAGGATTTACCTGATTCATGGTATAAATTTCGCGATATCGCTTATTACTGGCTCGATAAAGGCGTCGATGGCTTTCGCTATGACATGGCCGAAATGGTACCCGTTGAGTTTTGGAGCTTTTTAAATTCAGCCATCAAGATGAAAAACCCTGATGCATTTATTTTGGCCGAAGTTTACAACCCAAAGTTATATCGTCCCTATATTCAATTGGGCAAAATGGATTATTTATACGACAAAGTCGGATTTTACGACACCTTAAAAGGATTGATGCAGGGCAAGCAGACAAGTCAGGCGTTATTTGATGTGTTTGAAGATGTCGCTGATATCGAATCTCATATGCTGCATTTTTTAGAAAATCATGATGAACAGCGAATTGCGAGCCCTGAATTTGCTGGCAACGCCCAAAGCGGCAAGCCTGCAATGGTGGTTTCGGCTCTTATTGGCCAAGCGCCGACTATGGTTTATTTTGGTCAAGAAGTGGGTGAGGCTGGGGCTGAAACCGCAGGCTTTGGTCAGCCTAGCCGTACGAGCATTTTTGATTATATCGCAGTGCCTGCCCATCAACGATTTATGAATAATGGTGCGTTTGATGGCGGCCAATCCACAGAAAGTGAGCGTCAGTTGCTGCAGTTTTATCGCACCTTGTTGCCTTTATCTACTCAGGATGTGTTTGCATCAGGCGTGTATTTGCCAATTAATGAGATGCTCAATACGCCAACCAACACAAGCTTAGAGACCCTAGTGGCATTTACGCGTTTTAGTGAAGAGACTATCGCTTTGGTTGTCAGTAACTTTTCTGCATCGCAGCGCGCGACAATTTCAATGAATGAACACAATTATTTAGCAACCATTTGGCAGCTACCCGATGGGCAATATACACTGCGTGATCAATTGGGGTCAGCACCATCGACCCAGTACCAACTTAACATTGAACAAGGGCATGCTTCGCTCGAAATGACGTTAGACCCATTACAAAGTGTGGTCTTAATGTTAGCGCGCACGCCTATTTTTTCGACACAACATAATAATAAGGCGCAGTGATGACTGAGCAAAAACCAACCTTGTCATTTTGGCAAATTTGGAACATGTGTTTTGGGTTTTTAGGGATCCAATTTGGTTTTGCGCTGCAAAACGGCAATGTTTCACGTATTTTTCAAACCTTAGGTGCATCGATAGATGATATCCCTATTTTATGGATTGCCGCACCCTTAACGGGGCTGATTGTGCAGCCAATCGTGGGCTACATGAGTGATAAAACCTGGGGCAAGTTAGGACGAAGACGGCCTTATTTCTTGTGGGGCGCGGTAATGACCACCCTCGCGTTAGTGGTAATGCCAAATTCTCCAACGCTTTGGATTGCAGCAGGCATGCTCTGGATTATGGATGCGTCAATCAATGTCACGATGGAACCGTTTCGTGCATTAGTCGGCGACAATTTACCCAATAAACAGCGTGCAACCGGATTTGCCATGCAAAGCTTTTTTATTGGAGTCGGTGCTGTGGTGGCGTCTGCGCTGCCTTGGATGATGGCCAACTGGTTTGAAATTAGTAATGTTGCCCCAGAAGGGCAGATCCCTGATTCGGTCAAATATTCGTTTTACTTTGGGGCGGCGGTGCTGTTTGTTGCCGTGGGGTGGACGATTTTAAGCACACGAGAATACAGCCCGGAAGAACTTGCAAGATTTGAACAAGCTCAATCAGCGCAACAAGTTGCACGAGATGCAAGTCGTATCGTGTTTACTCACGGAGTATTGCTAAACAGTGCCATTGCGGTGGCGATTTTAGTTTGTGTGTCTGTGTTTTCACTCGAAAAAGAGCTTTATTTAGCTGGCTTAGGGTTAGGTGTGTTTGCTGTCATGCAATGTATTTCAAACTGGCAGCAAAAATCTCAGCAAACTGACAATGGCTTTTATCAGGTGATGGCTGATTTATTTACCATGCCAGAGGCGATGAAACAATTAGCTTGGGTGCAATTTTTTAGCTGGTTTGCCTTGTTTGCAATGTGGATTTATACCACCTCTGCGGTGACGGCTCATCACTATGGTTCGAGCGACCCATTAACCAGCTTGTACAACCAAGGGGCTGATTGGGTGGGGATCCTCTTTGCCGCGTATAATGGTTTTGCTGCGCTGGCGGCGTTTTTTATCCCAATTATGGTCAAACAGTTAGGTATTAAAGTCTCTCATATGATTAATCTTGGCCTCGGCGCATTGGGTTTGATGTCGTTTTTATTCATCGACGATCCACAGTGGTTATTGGTGTCTATGGTTGGAGTGGGCTTTGCTTGGGCGTCTATTTTATCTTTGCCTTATGCATTACTCAGTAGTGCTGTGCCCAGCAACAAAATGGGGGTGTACATGGGAATTTTTAATTTCTTTATTGTCATTCCACAATTGCTTGCAGCCAGTGTCTTAGGTGTATTGGTCAAGCAACTGTTCGCTGGTGAGGCGATTTATGCGCTGATTTTAGGCGGCCTGTCTTTCTTAATTGCCGCAGTGTGCATGCTGCGTGTGAAACAACAATAAAAAGTGATGTATATGAATATTAAATCGACTCTTGCGCTGGCTTTATTGAGCGCGACTTTGGTGGGTTGCCAGCAACCTGCCACATCGACTGCAGCAGTAAAACTGGCGGGCAGTGCACCGGGGGCACCTGGTGAGACGCCTTATTGGGCGTATTCGGGTAAAACTGGGATTGGCACGTCCTATGAGCAATATCATCAGTTGCAATACAGCAATGATGCGCCAACCAGCACAGTCTCTAAAGTGTGGTTCAGTGTTGCCGAGGGGATCATTACAGAAACCATGTTTGGTTTAATCCATCAAGCGCAAATTAAAGACATGCAGTTGGTGATCAAAGGCGCCGGTTATGTCGCCACAGAGCGTGATGATACAGACAGTGTGATTGAATATTTAGCCACTGACGCTAAAGGTCGACCGCAATCGTTGGCGTATAAAATTACCAACACAGATAAACTCGGCCGTTTCAAAATTATTAAGCATATTTTTACCGATCCTGATGGGCAAACGTTATTTGTCCGTCATCAAGTAATCAGTTTACAAGGCGAAATAGATGCCTTTGTCAGCGTGAATCCGTATGTAAACAACAATGGTGTTGGCGATAGCGCAAAAGTGGTTGACGGGGCGCTGGTGGCTTGGGATCAGGATAATTACTTGACTCTTAAATCAAGCAATGGGTTTGAGCTGGCCATGGTCGGCTTTACGGGTGAGTCTGATGGCTTGAGCCAATTACAAGCAAAGCAAGCTCTGATTGCCTACCAAGATACGGGTGAGCAAGCTGGTAATGTGTCTATGTTTGCTAAATTAGGCAGCGTTGCGCAGCAATCAGCACAGGGTAAAACGTTTGATGTGTTACTAAGTTTTGGTAACAGCGAAGCAGAGAGCCTGCAACAAGCAAATCAAACACTCGCACGGGGTTATGATCAGGTGCTTGCCCATTACAATGGTGAAGGCGAGCTGATTGGTTGGCAAGATTACCTTAGCAGTTTACCGCAATTAGACTCCCTTGCAGCGAGCACGACAGATAACGGTAAGTTGCTATACACCAGTGCGTTGGTGCTCAAAGCACAAGAAGATAAAACCCATGCAGGTGCACTGATAGCGTCTTTATCTAACCCGTGGGGAGACACAGTCAAAGCCGTCGAAGGTCATACAGGTTACAAAGCTGTGTGGGTTCGCGACTTTTATCAAGTCGCGATGGCGTTATTGGCACTTGGGGATACTCAAAGTGCTAAAACTGCATTTAATTATTTAGAAAAAGTCCAAGTTAATGCACAAACGCCAGGAAATAGCGGTGATACGGGGTGGTTCTTACAAAAAACCCATGTTGATGGCGAACTTGAATGGGTGGGTGTGCAGTTAGATCAAACTGCGATGCCAATTATGCTGGCATGGAAACTATGGCAAGCAAAGACCTTGTCAGATGCTGAATTGGTGAACTGGTATCAAAAAATGCTTAAACCAGCCGCAGACTTTTTGGTACATGGTGGCCGGGCAAAGATCCTTTGGAATGATACCCAGATCACCCCACCGATGACACAGCAAGAACGCTGGGAAGAGCAAGCTGGCCATTCACCTTCAACCACAGCTGCTGTCGTTGCTGGACTTATTACCGCTGCCGACATAGCTCAGCTTGCGGGTGACACTGAATCGGCCTCTTTGTATCTCAATACTGCGCGTCGTTATTCAGCTGACATTGAGCAGCAAATGGTGACCACCAAAGGCCAATTACCGCAAAGTGATGGACATTATTACATCCGGATCAGTCAAGATGACGATGCTAACAGTCAAACAATGCTGGCTAGCAATAATGGACGTGAAGGGCTCGCCAAAGACCTCATCTTAGATGGTGGATTTTTAGAGTTAGTTCGTTATGGCGTCAGAGCCGTGGATGATAGCCATATTCAAGCGAGTTTGGCTGAATATGACAATGAAACATTACCTGAAAACTTACGCGTGAAATACAGCTTTAAATTTGCTGAAGTGGAAGGAAGTTTTCCAGGGTGGCGTCGTTATGGCAATGATGGTTATGGCGAAGATGAGGCCACAGGTACAAATTATGGTGAGTTAGGTGGCAATACACCTGGTCAGCGTGGGCGAGTATGGCCATTTTTTACCGGTGAGCGAGGGCACTTTGAACTGGCGCGTACGCTCAAGAATGCTGATGGAAAGCCTGTTGCACCACAAAAAATCGCAGCGTTAAAAAATACCTATGTCAAAGCGATGGAGCTGTTTGCCAACCAAGGCATGATGTTACCAGAGCAAGTGTGGGATAATGTAGGGGTCAATCCCCATGGCTATCAATTTGGTGAAGGCACAAATTCTGCTACGCCATTAGCGTGGACTCATGCAGAATACATTAAGTTGGTGCGTTCATTACATGATCAACAAGTGTGGGATTATTACCCGATAGTGTCGCGTACACTTCAACAATAATTGCGCCCTGTTGAGCAAGTTGCTTGTCATTGGCAAGCGGCTTGCTCAATAGTGAACGCAGGACTTGTTAGTATGATGATTAAAAGTCACAGATTGTTACTCAAAAAGGTTCATACTGTGTGTATGTTGTGCTTTAATAGCTCGGTTGATCGTTCTGAAGTGTTAGGTTTACGTCCGTGCAGTTTATTTTTCGCGTTAAAGAAAAACCATTACAGATAACCATTCATCTGCAACTTGCCTGCGGACGCACGCTGCTGCTCAATGATCAACCCGATGCTACACCTGTTTATTTCCACACCATTTATCAATTGGCGACAATTAAAGCGCAAAGTGTACTCGGTGAAAATGCTGCGTACAGCGACGGGTTTATTTATAAAGATCTGTTGTTTGAAGCGGTTTACCCCGATGAAACACCCCCTAAAACCCATCAACGGATCAACAAACATTTGTCGCGCTTTAATCAAAAAGTTCAGCAGGTGCTGAGTCAATTAGACGATGAAACAACGCTTTTGACTCATAGCGATCGCAAAAAAGATGGTGAAGTACAAGTATGTTTTGTGCCAGATAACATCATTATTTTTGAAAACGATGTGTGTGTGCTGGCAACTGCTGCGCTGCAAGCATCAGCTCCAATAGAGGTTGTTCCCCCCCACGATGAGCAGTCACAAGAGCTCACCAAGGTGACAGCACCGGATCCAGAGCGATTACTCCATTCAAGCGTCCAGCAAACAATAGTGACAATATCTGTATTTCAGGGAATACAGCAATGGCTTAGAGGCGTTTATGGCAGTCGGTTTGCTAAAGGTTTCGCACTGGGGATGCTTGGTTTAGGCTATTTGAATACGTTTTATCAACATACCTCGCCCGCTACGGTGTCAGATGCATCTAAACCGATTATGAGCCAAGCGTTGATTATTACTCCAAGCACGGCTGAGCCTGTAAGTGGCAGTCTGCAAGTGGCAGATAATACTGGTTTATTGGCTTTGTCTGATAAAGTCGCATTTGATTTAAGTAGTAGTAAAACTCAGTTTGAATCCGCGATTAATTTACATAAAGAAACGCGAGATCCGAGCCTTTTTTCTGAGCTCAAACATTCTGTCGCGTTAATGTCAGATCAAAAGGTGTTGTCACCGACCTCGTTGGCGACCGCTATTTATATTGCACAAGACGAAGCGCGCTTAAACGATGCTCTGACGCTACTTAATAATGCCACAGAATTAGGCATGTTTTCGTCGTCGTGGTTAACAAGCCGTCACGCATCTATTTTACATCAAATGGACGATTGGCAAGGGCTGATTGAACTGATAGAGGGACGCGGTCTCGCTGCTTTGACCCCAGAATTAGGCACGTTTTTACAAAAAGCGTATGTTGGTCAAGGAGAGCTGAGTCCAGTGCAGGAATTAAATCAGCAAATGTTGCAAAAAGTCACAGAACTACTGAATAACCAGCCGCAGTGGTTGCAATACCAAACGTCTCAGACCCTCAGTGCACTCGCTTTATTGGCTCAGCCAATAGAAACAGTTGATAGACACGCGTTTGCAAAAGCGCTTGGGCGAATACAAGAAACGGATCTTGTTGTTTCCTCACTGGATGTAACTACGACTACTTGGGTATTTCACTATCAGTCATTACTCATTCGCCAAGCCAGCTATGCGCTGGGCGATTTAACCGCCCTTGAAAACGAAATCGATAAGCAAATTAGCTTACTGCCATACTCAATTTAATGTATTTTTACAAAAACTAGTCTGCCAGCGGGCTCGTTGATTGCCTGATCACCAGCTCTGGAGTGAGGATATCGTGTACGACCTCATGACCTGCAATTAACTTTAATAAATTCTCGACCAGCATTTCACCTGCTTTTGAGGTGCTTTGCGAAATAGTCGTTAGGGGAGGGTTCACAAAGCTCGCCACAGGAATATCATCAAAACCAATCACAGATACATCTTCAGGGACCGACAAACCCGCTTCTTTAAGGGCACGAATAGCACCAATGGCAATTAAATCACTGGCCGCAAATAGCGCATCAAACTGAATTTTATTGCTGATCAACGAATGAGTGGCATGATAACCCGAACTTTCAGTCGAGATGGCATTAGCAATTTTACGCGTGTCAATGCACATATTGTGTTCTACTAATACGTCTTTAAAGCCATTAAAACGTTCATTAAACTCAGGGCTATGCTCTGAGGCATCACCAATAAATGCAAACTGACGTCGTTGTTGCCCTAATAAATGCTGACCTGCTAAGCGGCCACCCAAATAATTATCACATCGCAATGACAGATCCGGTCGGTTTGGG
Source organism: Pseudoalteromonas ulvae UL12 (assembly GCF_014925405.1). Taxonomy (NCBI): domain Bacteria; kingdom Pseudomonadati; phylum Pseudomonadota; class Gammaproteobacteria; order Alteromonadales; family Pseudoalteromonadaceae; genus Pseudoalteromonas; species Pseudoalteromonas ulvae. Next base: position 54,338 of record NZ_AQHJ01000024.1, on the reverse strand, counting down.
ACTTGCGCGCCCCAACAGACAAACTTGGTTTGATTTGCCATCAGTTTATCGAGCTTTTCTTGATAATCGATAAAATCGCCATAACCAAGCAAAATTAGGCCATCAGCACGGTGGCTATCTTCGTAGTCTGCGTGCCAATCTTGACTGGCTTGTTGGAATGAGACTAACAAATCATAACCTGCACGCGCGCATGCACGTGTGATACTGCCAAGCATGGCTAAAAAGAATGGATTTATTTGTGAATCATCCGCAGTGGGATCTTCAAACAATAACAACGCCAAAGTACTGCTTTGTTGGGTGCGCAGGTTGCTGGCATTTTTATCGACTTTGTAATTGAGCTGCTTGGCAATCTCATGCACTTTTTTACGCGTTTCTTCATTGACTAACGGGCTGTTTCTCAGCGCGCGTGAAACAGTCGACTGCGATACGCCTGCAAAATGAGCAATATCAAAAGATGTGGCTTTACCTTTCATTTAACATCCCAAACAGAAAATGGACCCATCAATAAAAACCCTGACTTTTGTATAATATATGAAAGAATTGGCAGTTAATTATTGAAATTTAGCTGACACCGGTGTCATAATGTGGCAGTTTTGTCGTATTGTTGTCAATTCGTATATTTATCAAAAATCCACGGTGTGTGCGCTTCTTTTTGTAGCGGGAAGAAGGTAACACAAATTGGAATTCAATGACTAGTGTCAGGGTAATTTGATGGGTATGTTTCAATTCGATATAAAAGCCTTTGGCCGTAAAGTGAGAGAAACACGATGAACAGTGTCACTAAATTTCAACCCATTATTGTCGCAGATGTAGGCGGAACTAATGCACGCTTTGCTTTGGTTACTGATTTTGATGTCGCATCACTGCAATTTACTATCGCCCATGCGCAGACCTTTGTGAGTGCTGAATTCACTTCTCTTGAGTCTGTATTATCTGCGTATATTGCGACCTTACCTTTTTCACAGCCTACACGGGCTGCGCTCGCTGTTGCAGGACCGATGAAAGGGCAAGAGGTTAACTTAACGAATTTAGGTTGGCGCTTTACGTTAGATGCTTTGAAAACAGAATTTAATTTTCAAGAATTAAAAGTCATCAATGATTTTGCCGCCTTTGCATATGCAGCCCCTTATTTAAAAACTGATCAAAACTTGCCAATCAAACACGGAACGGCTGAAACGTATAGCAATATTGCGGTGATGGGGCCAGGTACTGGCTTTGGTGCTGCAGCGCTGGTGTTTAATGATCATCAACAAAGTGTTCTTAGTTGTGAAGCGGGGCACATTACCCTTGCTGCTGTGAATGAATTTGAACGTCAGTTGATCAGTGTTATCGCACAAGAAGTGAAGCATGTCTCGGTTGAAACTGTTTTTTCAGGCTCAGGCTTAGAGCGTTTATACCGAGCGGTTGCGACAGTGAAACAACAACCTGTAGAAGACTATTCTGCCGCTCGCATTTCTGAATTAGCCTTATTGGGGCAGTGTGATATATGCCAACAAACATTGGCACAATTTTGTGATTGGATCGGCAGTGTCGCTGGTGATTTGGCGCTGACCTTTGGCGCTCGTGGTGGCGTGTTTATCGGTGGTGGAATTTTACCGCGGATGCAAGATGTATTGTTGCAAAGCCAATTTGCTGACCGATTTATGCAAAAAGGCATTATGAGTCATTACGTTGCAGATATTCCGGTTACCTTAGTCACCCAAGATAATATTCCATTTATTGGAGCAGCAGCGAGTTTAATCGCGCGTTAAACAAGTAATGAATACCTGCATGGTATTGATTAATGAGAGTTGAAATGGAAAAAATCACAATCAATAGTGTGGCAAAGCACGCTGGTGTATCTAAAAAAACGGTCTCGCGAGTGTTGAATAATGAAGTCAACGTCAGTGATGCGACCCGTGAAAAAGTGCTGGCTGCGTTTAAAGAGCTCGATTATAAGCCCAATCCCATAGCACGAGGACTGGCGAATAACCGCAGTTTCATTATTGGTTGCTTATATGATAATCCAAGTAAAAGTTATATTACGCGGGTGCAAACTGGGGCGCTCAAAGCGTGCCAAGAGCAACAGTATCATTTATTGATCCACCCTTGTGAACATCGCGGTCAGGCATTACTCGATAATATCGAAACATTGCTGCACACTTCTCAGCTCGATGGCATTGTTTTAACACCTCCTTTTTCAGATCAAAAACCTTTGGTTGAGTTTTTAAAAGCCAAAAAGGTGCCTTATTCTCGTGTTGCGTCAGTGTTGTTGGATGATGATTCAATCTCGATTGGCAGCAATGATGGCTTTGCGGCCTATGAAATTACGAAACTGCTTATTTCGCTTGGCCATCGCGACATTGCCTTCATTAAAGGACACCCAGATCATAGTGCGACAGAGCAGCGTTTTTTAGGGTATAAGCAAGCGCTTGCTGAAAGCGGTATTACGTTTTCTGAGCGCTTAGTGGATGAAGGTAACTTTAGTTATCATTCAGGTGAAGACAGTGCACGAAGGATTTTGAATTTATCCCCAAGGCCTTCAGCTGTTTTTGCCTCGAATGATTACATGGCTGCGGCTGTGCTTAAAGTCGCCTCTCAATTAAAACTCGCTGTTCCTCATGATTTATCGATAGCGGGCTTTGATAATGCGCCAATTGCACGCCACATTTGGCCGGGCTTAACCACCATAGCTCAGCCTGTAGAGCAAATGACTCATATTGCAGTGACTAAATTAATCGAACAAATCAAACAACCCGATAGCGAGATTTTTAAAGAAAACCTACCTGCGACCTTGATCACTCGAGAATCGACCGGACCGTATATCGGTCAGTAACCAGATCTCAGCTTACGCAATTATTTAAAGTAATTTCAGATTGTTACAAACGCCCTCAAGGGGCGTTTTTTTATGTCTGTCCGATGACAGTTCGATTAAGTTTTGAATCTCAGCTAGCAATTATCAAAAAGATAAACTAATTTTAGGTTTGATGGTTGACACCGGTGTCACAAACGTGAGTTAATACAGTGACACCGGTGTCAGGTTGTGATTGTGAGAGACACAACTTAATGCCGCACCTTTGAACGGGTAAATCAAAATGTGCTCAGTACTGTGACTCGCCCTGGAGTCGGGAGAGTGTAGTACTGAGCCTTTTATCCACTATCAAATAGAGTTGAATTTTATGCTGCATCCTCGTATTCAAGAAGTCACTGAACGTGTAATCAACCGAAGCAAAGCGACTCGCGACGCCTACATGGCCCGAATTAATCATGCCAAATCTCAAACACGTGTCAGAGCCGGTTTAGGATGTGGTAATTTAGCGCACGTCATGGCGGCGTGTAGCTCAGACGAAAAATCATTACTCAAAGCAGATGAACAACCGAATTTAGCCATCATCAACTCATACAATGACATGTTATCTGCACATGTACCTTACAAAGATTATCCAGATTTAATTAAAGACATCGCTAAAAAACATAACTCAACCGCACAAGTGGCTGGTGGCGTACCTGCGATGTGTGATGGGGTAACGCAAGGCCGTGATGGCATGGAGTTATCGTTGTTTTCACGCGATGTCATTGCCATGTCGACAGCTGTCTCGTTATCTCACGATGTATTTGATGGCGTATTTTGTTTAGGCGTGTGTGACAAAATCGTCCCAGGCCTATTAATTGGTGCGTTATCGTTTGGTCACTTACCGACGATGTTTTTACCTGCTGGCCCAATGCAGTCAGGCTTACCTAATAAAGAAAAAGCCCGTGTTCGTCAGCAATTTGCCCAAGGTAAAGTCGGGCGTGATGAGTTACTTGAAGCCGAAAGTGCTTCTTATCACAGTGCTGGGACATGTACTTTTTACGGTACCGCTAACAGTAATCAAATGTTGATGGAAATCATGGGGCTGCACTTACCGGGTAGTTCATTTGTTAATCCATACACAGAATTGCGTGATGGCTTAACGGCACATGCTGTTGAAGAAATGCTCAAACAGCTTATTGAAAGCAAAAATGCCAATTGTTTAGCGGATGTGGTTTCTGAAAAAACCATTATTAATGGTTTAGTGGGCCTACTGGCCACAGGTGGTTCAACTAACCACGCCATTCACCTTGTTGCGATTGCAAAAGCGGCCGGTGTAATTTTGACTTGGAAAGATATGTCAGATTTATCTGAAGTGGTGCCTTTACTGGCACGTATTTATCCAAATGGTCATGCGGATGTAAACCACTTCCAAGCAGCAGGTGGCATGGGCTTTTTAATGCGTGAATTACGCAGCGCAGGCTTTTTGCACAACGATGTAAAAACCATTGTCGGTGACGGTCTGGATCCTTATACCACTGAACCTTTATTGGCAAACGACAGCAATTTAATCATGAGTACGCAAACTGGCCCTTCAAAAGTGAAGTGGGTGGCGTGCCCTGAAGAGTCGCTAGATCAAGAAGTGCTTCGTCCAATTTCAGATGCATTTAGCCCGCAAGGCGGTCTGCAATTGTTAACAGGTAACTTAGGTCATGCGGTGATTAAAGTATCTGCGGTCGCTAAAGAGCATCAAATTGTGACGGCTCCAGCTAAAGTATTTGATTCGCAAGCGGGTCTGCAAGATGCGTTTTCACGTGGTGAATTAGAGACTGATTTTATAGCTGTAATTAAAGAACAAGGCCCGAAAGCCAAAGGTATGCCTGAGCTGCATAAACTGACACCGATTATGGCGTCACAACAAGATAAAGGCTTTAAAGTGGCCATTGTGACTGACGGTCGTATGTCAGGTGCATCAGGTAAAGTACCTGCTGCTATCCACCTTGCGCCTGAAGCGATTGAAGGTGGCGTGATTGGTAAAATCCGCGAAGGTGATTTAATCACACTCGATGCTCCAGCAGGCTCATTAGTACTGCATGTTGAAGAGGCTGAATTAGCGGCGCGTGACGTTGAAATCAGTGTTCAAACCAACACATTTGGTACCGGTCGTGAATTATTTGCAGGCTTTAGAAATACAGTGAGCAGTGCGGACTTAGGTGCGAGTGCATTTGGCTTAATTTACCCAGATTCAGAATAACCACGCGTAATCAATTAAGGATAACAACAATGAGTATTGAGAAGATTTTACGTTCAGCGCCAGTGGTTCCAGTGGTTGTCATTGATAATATCGACGATGCAGTGCCGCTAGCGCAAGCACTGTATAACGGTGGTTTACGAGCATTAGAAATTACACTGAGAACACCGGTTGCTGCCCAAGCGGTTAAATTAATGAAAGCGGCGTTGCCTGATGCGTATGTTGGTACAGGGACTGTGATTAATCGTGAAACTTTCCAAGCATCTGTTGATGCGGGTGCTGACTTTATGGTGAGCCCAGGAGTGAATGATGAACTACTCGCTTTAGCAGCTGATACAGATATTCCATTTTTACCGGGTGCTGCGACGCCGAGCGAAGTGATGAAGCTTGCCTCACATGGTTTTTCATTTTTGAAATTCTTCCCAGCCGAGGCGGCGGGAGGCACAGCGATGCTTAAATCCATTAATGGCCCACTACCACAAGTTAAATTTTGCCCAACCGGTGGAATTAGCTTAGCGACTGCACCTAATTATTTAGCGTTACCAAACGTTGTTTGTGTCGGTGGTACATGGATGTTAGATAAAACCTTAATTGCTAATAAAGACTGGACAGCAATTGAGCACTTAGCGCGTCAAGCGTGTGAATTGAATAGATAAGGGGAATGAGATGATTAAGGTAGCTATTAACGGATATGGTCGTATTGGTCGTAATGTATTACGTGCTTTGTATGAATCAGGCCGAGATAAAGAGATTAAAATTGTCGCGATTAATGATTTAGCGCCGGCCAATGTTAACGCGCATTTGACACAATATGACTCTGTTCATGGTCGTTTCAATTTCCCTGTGACACTCGCTGACAATGCAATGCTTGTTGCTGATGACAAAATAGTTTTGACCCAAGAGCGTGATCCAGCGGATTTACCTTGGAAAGCATTAGGCGTTGATATTGTTTTAGAGTGTACGGGTTTATTCACATCGCGTGAAACTGCGGGTAAGCACATTACAGCGGGTGCGAAACGCGTCATTGTTTCTGCCCCAGGTACTGACATGGATGCAACTGTGGTGCATGGTGTGAACTCTGATGTACTCACACCTGATAGCATTATTATTTCAAATGCGTCATGTACAACAAACTGTTTAGCGCCAGTTGCAAAAATCTTAAATGATGCAATTGGTATAGAGCAAGGTAGCATGACCACCATTCATGCCTATACGAATGACCAAAACTTGTCAGACGTGTATCACAGTGATTTATACCGTGCACGTAGTGCGACTCAATCAATGATCCCAACCAAAACAGGTGCTGCAAAAGCCGTTGGTTTAGTCTTACCTGAATTAGCTGGTAAATTAGATGGCATGGCTGTGCGCGTTCCAACTATCAATGTATCACTGGTTGATCTGACGTTTATCGCTAAGCGTGATACAACAGCAGAAGAAGTGAATGCGGCGATCAAAGCGGTATCTGAAGGCGCAATGGCAGATATTCTTGAATATAACGAATCACCGTTAGTGTCTATTGATTTCAATCATAATCCTGCGTCGTCAATTTTTGATGCAACACAAACCAAAGTTGATGGAAAATTAGTCAAAGTAATGGCTTGGTACGATAACGAATGGGGTTTCTCAAACCGCATGTTAGACCAAGTTGCGACTTTAGCTAAATTAATGAACTAATTGTTTTTAGTGTGTGACGTTTAGGCCGGTTTTTACCGGCCTTTTTTATGACTCATGTTTCCGAAACGGTTTGATATGAATGGGCAACAGTACGAGACGTTATTCTTGTAACTCGTGGGCAACTTCAGCAATTTGTTGACGCAGCCAAATATGACTGGCATCGCGGTGCAACAGTGGGCTCCAAATCATATCCAGCTCAAAAGGTGGAATGGCAAAGGGCGGATCGATGATGGTTAGTTCAGGATCATTGCGATAAATATTGGCCGCTTTACTAGGTAATGTTGCGATTAAGTTTTGCTCTTTCGCTAAGTGAATCGCGACATGATAATTTCGGGTAAACGAGGCAATATTTCGGTGTTTGCCAAAATTTGCGAGCGCTTCATCTACCCAACCGAGTTTTTGCACATCTTCAGGATCCATGCCGACCCCGACACCAAAGCCAGTTTTACTGACCCAAATATGGCGTGCTTTTAAATACGCATCGAGGCTGAAGTTGTTAATAATGGGGTTATTTGCATTGACTAAACACGAAAAACTGTCTTTCCAAATTCGCTTTTGATGAAACGACTGGGGTAAGTTTTCAAATCGATTAATCGCCATGTCTACTTTACCGTTTTCAACGTCATGAAAAGTGACATCACTCGGCGTCATGATATCCAGCGTGGTGTCGGGAGCATGGAGCTGTAATTTTGACAATAACTTAGGTGCAAGTGTGCTGGCTGCATAATCGCTGGCCATAATACGAAAACAACGTTTGCTTTGACTCGGCTCAAAATCGCGATTGGGCTGTAGGGTTTCTTCAAGTGTCAGTAACACGCCACGAATAACAGGCTGCAGTTCGCGTGCTCGTTCAGTGGGCACCATGCCATCTGAAGTGCGCACTAAAATAGGATCATTGAGCAGATTACGCAGGCGTTTCAAGCCATTACTCATGGCTGGTTGGGTGATGCTCAATTGATTTGCAGCACGAGTGACATTGCACTCTCTTAATAGGGTATCGAGGTACACTAACAAGTTGAGGTCAATTTTACTTATATTCATTGATTACATACCTAACTCAATCATTATTCTTATTGTGAATGATGATACGGCGCCTTTGCCAATGTTACAACTACCAATCATTTTTAAATCTAAGATGCTTAGGATAGGGACAAATGTTGGCGATTTTCTTCGCTTTTATATTTTGTTGCGCTTGTTGCCAATACTTCACGTCCATTAATTCAGGGTGAAGAGTTTTAAGCAATGTACGAACCGTATCGTTGGTGGTGACAAACGTAGTCAGTTGCTCAGGAAAAACGTCTTGCGGTGCCACAGAATAGCTGGATTCTGCCATTAAATAATCATCATAGTTGCTCGGTTGTGGCAAGGCTCTAAAATTCATATCGGTTAAGTATTGGACTTCATCATAGTCATAAAAAATGACCCGCTGGTGGCTGGTAACACCAAAGTTTTTTAGCAGCATATCCCCAGGGAAAATATTAACAGCAATCATTTCTTTTAAGGCTTGTCCGTATTCATCAATAACAATCCGGGTTTGTGCCTCGTTAGCCTGCTCTAAGTATAAATTGAGTGGCGTCATGCGCCGTTCGATATACAAATGTTTGATGATCAGCAGATCACCATCAAACTCTAACGAAGAAGCAACGGTTTCTTTTAGCTCACTGAGTAACTCAGGGCTAATTTTATCTAAAGGTAATGCCACATTAGAGTATTCGATGGTATCGGCCATGCGACCGACTTTATCGTGGCGTTTGACCAATTGGTAACGATCGAGCACGGTTTGGCGACCAAAAGGCTTACCGGAGCCGAATTTATCTTTAATCACTTTAAAAACATAAGGGAAAGTGGGCAAGGTGAATACAGTCATAACCATGCCTTTGGTGCCTGCTGCCGGAATAAATTGCTGATCGGTTTGACTGAGTTGGTTGAGTAATTCACGGTAAAATTGCGTTTTAGCTTGTTTATGAAAACCAATCGCACTATATAACTCTGCTGGGGTTTTATTGGGCATCAACTCATTTAAAAAATGGACTAAGGCAGAAGGTGAGGCTGTTTCAACCATAAAATACGCCCGAGCAAAACCAAAAATCACTCGCATTTGGCTTGATTGGGTAATCAAAGCATCCAGGTATAAGCCGTGATTATAATGGTGTAATACCGGCACAATAAAAGGCTGAATACCACTTTTTGATACCACGCGGCCAATAAGGTAAGCAGCTTTATTGCGATAAAATGGCTTTTTTAAAATATCAAAGCGCATTTGGTGCGCGTAGTGGTGTGTACTGGGTGCTTGTTTTAAAAAAGCCTTCACGAGCAGTCGAATATCGCGCTCTAAATTAACAAAGGGCACATCAAAATTAAAGTGTGCAATGATGTCCCGAATGGTTTGTTTGAGGCCATCGACCACAGGGAAGTAACTTTGGTATTCAGACGCGCAGGGAATTGTCGGTTGTTCACACAGTGTGGTTTTTACAAAAATATAATCATTGTTGAAGTAACTGCGATGAAATAGACGACAAAAAACTGAATTATAGAAGGATTCGGCTAACTCTGGTTGAGGGTGAAACAGTAATAAATCGTGGTAAATTTTACGGGTGTTTTGCCACAATAATGGCTCAGATGCAGTGAGTGTGAGTTCACCTAATTGCGCTTTTAACGTATCAATTGTCTCATTTACTCGGATATCGTAATAGCTGATCCTGTCGGTGGTTGCCGATTGAATCGCTTGCCAATCAGCATGGGCAAAAGCCTGCGGCGCAGTGGCGGTGATGTGTTGGAACAATTGGTAATGCTTTTTGTATCCATTTAAAATCGTGTGGGCGATTTTTCTGGCACTGCGCATACAAGCCTCTTTTGAGTAATTACTCTATTTATGTGACAGTAACCTATGTTTGTTCAAGATTTCAACTACTTCATCAATATCATTGGTTAAATGAAACAAATTAAAATCAATAGGTTCGATTAAGTCGAGCGGAATAAGCTGATCTTTTATCCAATTGATCAAACCTTGCCAAAACTCAGTACCGAATAAAATAACCGGCATACTGGTGATGCGGCCTGTTTGTAACAGTGTCAGGGCTTCGAAGGTTTCATCCAGAGTACCAAATCCACCCGGCATACAAACATATCCTAAAGAATGTTTTACAAACATGACCTTACGGGTGAAAAAATAACGAAATTCGATCGGTACGGTTTGATAAGGGTTGGCAACTTGTTCGTGTGGTAATTCGATATTAAGGCCAACACTGCAACCATTGCCCAAACACGCACCTCTATTTGCTGCTTCCATAATCCCAGGGCCGCCACCAGAAATAATTGCAAACTGGTTTTGGGCTAACTTTTGTGCCAATTGCACGGTTTTTTGGTAATACGGGGAATCTTCGGTTAAGCGTGCAGAGCCAAAGATTGAAACGGCAGGCCCGATGTCAGAGAGTTTATCGAAGCCATCTGCAAACTCGCTGATAATGCGAAACATACGCCATGATTCGTTCCCTTTAAGATTATCGATCATCGTTTAATGCTCCGCTTGTTTAACAACCATAAACCAGACATTAATATAGTCGGGTAAATGACGATTGGCTTTTGCGTATTCGGCAAAGCCATGATAGCTGCCCGCTAAGTAATCAAGCTGGTAAAGGTTGTCATCAAATGCACCGCCCGTATCGGCTAACACGGCTAAACGATACTCTTGATGGCCGTTAAAATTAAATTGGCTCAGTAATAAATGCCCAAGGCCGAGATGTTTAATGTCGCCGGCAAATGTAACTTCAGGTTTCACTGTAATTTTATAATCAGCATCTTTTCCGTAGCCTAAAATACCGTCGACTTGCTTGAAAAACCAGTATCGCTCTTGTTGCTCTGGTTTGATATTTCGATTGTAGGCAATGCCATTATTTCGATGCACATTAAATACGCTTTGTTGTTGATCAACCTCGACGACAACCGTGCCTTGTAATAACGAAGATTCGAGATCTTTGCGGGATAAATAAACAAGAGGTTTGGCGATATCTGCAGACAAACCCTGTTGTAATACAGTCTGTTTTTTGGTGTGATGGCGCACTAAATCAGGCTGGGAGTTTGCCTCTTCGAGCGATAAATTCATTTCCTCATAAGGCAATGCATATAAAGCATGAGGATATTGTGCCGACGGGGAGGCTTGTCCATCGGCTAAATGTACATAATATTTGGTCATTAAAAGTTGCGTATCAGGTAAATGTTGCAATAACGGCTTTCGCTCAGAAAACTGACGGGCATTGGCTGTATCTGGCTGCCAACGAATAAACTCAAAATGTTGTTTGATAAAATCGATGGACTGCAAGCGTGATGGACGATTGTGCAGTTTATCTTGCTGTGTGACATGACAAATAAACGCCAATGTCTCAGAAACGCGCTTTGGGTTGATGTTAAGGTGCGAGAGCGCTTGAGTATGGATCACTGCGGGATCGTATTGTTGCCCTTTGTTTAAGTAAGCGCGTGTGGAGGATGCAACCTGACATAGGTCATCAGTATTGGTATTTATCGGCAACGCTTGGGTCGGTATTTCTGGTGAAAAGGATAACGAGAAACACGAAAACGGGATAACCAGCGCTGCAGTGAGCAAAGTTTTAAACATAACAACATCTCAAAAAGATCGATGGGGTGAGTCTAATAAATCTCAATAAATAAGCAACTGATTTGCTTTGAGTTACTGCTCGGGATAAATCACTGGTTATAGCGTTTTTTTAACACAGATAATTCATTGGTTAAGCTGGTTAAAAGTTGGCGTTGCTCTTGAACCAATCGGTCATATTTGTCTTCAATAACAGAGACTTCAGCTTTAACTGTTTTTTTGAGTGCTTTTTTGGTGTCAGCATCCATCAAACGTTCAAGTTTTTCGAGTGAGTCGCGTCGCTCTGTCATCCGGCTGCGCTGAAATTGTCTGATTTTTTGTTTTGAACCACGGATTTGAGATTCTAAAATGTCAACTTGTTGGTCGAACTGTATTTTGTTTAATTGCACCACATCTTGAGTGGTGCTGCGGATATCACGTGGGACAAAGGTGGAAACCGTTTTTACTTCGGCATCTTTGCTACAAGGAAACTGGCTAATGATCACCCCTTTAGCGCCGCCATCACATTGATAGAAGCGTGTGTTATCGGTATTAGCCGATAACGGCAGGGTGATTGAAACAGTGATACATATACATAGGTTGAGTAAGGCTCGGCTTAGTGTCATCGTATCTCCTTTTGTTACATTTTAAACATAACCAGAGAATAATTTATCTACAAGTCGTACTTTAGTCTAGTGTTAATGATTAAATTGTTTCAGTTTTTTGATACTTTCGACTAAAAAAGGCACGTCGAGTCGGTGCTCTAAGGCAAAACCTTGCGCAGCAGAAATATTTTTAAAACTACCGTCAGGTTCAATCAGTGTGATGCGATCTTTTTTATACGCAACAAAAATACCTTGGGTATAGTTAATACCCGTTTCTTGTTCTGCGTGATAAAGATTGTGTCCCATGATGGTGGTATTGGCTACCTCGTCGCATTGCCATAATTGCCCAACAATGGTGGCCAATAAATCCATTGGCTGCACGATATCACTTTGTAATGGCAAGTTATTATCATTTACGTACAGTGTTGAACTATGGATAGGACGCGCTTGATTTGGAGCAAGGCTAAAGGCAAATATTAAATCGGCTTGTATTTGACTGTGAGCATTAGCATTGATAAATGACAGCGTAGGCTGTGGGGCATCAGTATTTAAATAATTAAAATCCGTAAAGCCATCGATGCTTACACTAAGAGCGGGATCTAACCATGCAGGAGTTGCTTGATTGCCCATCAGTGCCGGTTTGTAATAAGCCGGTAAGCCATAGATAAGGTTAAACAGCGTATCTTGACTAAGTGCCGGTTGTAAAAAGGTATCGATAGCAAAATAGGGGTGAGCTTGCTCTATGAGATATTGCTGTAACTGAGCATCTGTCTCGAACACTAAAAAAGCTGCTGTTTGTTTTTGTGTTGACGCACTACAAGCGGGGATGTTGTCAGGTAATTGATAGTTTTGACTAATGGCCGATAAACTCAAATCACGTTCTTGGTTATATAAATCAAGATCCAATAGATCATTTTTAGCAAGCAAACTTTTCGCTGTCGTCGGATAAGACAAAGGCAATACATTATCTTGTTTGGTAATATCAAATTTTAAATTCGCATCGCCCCAGATATGCAATAAATGACTCATTGCAAAACAACTTACTAAAACAGCTGTAATTTTTTTACCACATGAGATTTGCTTGAGTTGCTCTAGGTGACGCCAACAATGATTACTGACAATTAATTCAAACGCTAAAATCAAAAATACGCAGGCACCGGCAATAAAGGTGGCTAACAATGAGCCTTGAACAAACGTTTGCCAAGTCAGGCTGATAATTTGCTCTAACGCAGAGAGACTGAGATGGTAGCCTAGATTAAAATAGATAAACGCATCGAGCGCGAGAAGTGATGCACCTAGGGTGGCTAAAATCGCAGCCATTCCCCGAATATGTCTCGGGTAGGGGAAAACTAAACTCAACGGGAAAATAGTCAGAACAAACGCCATAAAGGTTAAAAAGCTGATATGACCGACCCAATTGAGCACTAAATAAATACTGCCCATCAATGTGGTTGGTGAGGTATCAGCTGCGAGATAACCTAAACTAATGACTAACGCTAAACCAATATTGGCAAAGGTAAACCAATGCCCCCAACTGAGCAGTTGATTTGCTTTAGATGCGAATTGGCTTTGTCCTGATAGATTCATTGATTATTTTACCGACTGTCTTAACGCTGCTGCAAAATTGCTTGTTAGGTCAGCTTGTTTAGACTCAGGCACATGTTCTTTGATAATATGTGTCAGGGTGTTACCCAAACACATTAAACTCAAGTCGACCGGCGCATTATGTTTTGATAAAACTGCAATCAGTTCATCGACGATTGATTCGACTTGTTCATTTGAGTATTTTGATAAAATTGGCATTAAAGGTTTCTTCATACAAGAAAAATTGCTCGCATATTAACATTGGAGGCGCGAAAAACAAAGATGACAACACAAGTTGAGAGGTTAGTCGTTCATTATGTCGACAAAAAAGACGAAAAAATCGATATCCATCTACGAAATGATGAGATGCCGATAAATGATCGTGTTGAAGTATTCATCGAACAACTCCACCATGCCTACAATGGAAAACCTGGCAAAGGGTTTTGTGGTTTTAGTGCAGACAAAAATAGTGTGGTAGCCAGTGCATTGCAAAGCTATCGTAAAGGGGACTGTCATTTTTGGAATATGACAGAGCAGGCTACAGACGTTTTAAAAGAAGAATTGAATAAATACGCCTTTAACGAAACCGGTTATTTAGTCTTTTGCCATTATCGATATGTCGCTGATGATTATATGATGATTGCGTTAATTAATATTAAAGATCATTACACCATCACATCTGATTTAGATTTAGCATCATCACGTCACCTCGATATTAGTCGCATGCAATTAGCGGCCAGAATTAACCTTGCACAATGGTCGGCTCAGCCTGAAGATAATCGTTATGTTTCGTTTATTAAAGGGCGAGCAGGTCGTAAAGTCGCTGATTTCTTCCTTGATTTTCTAGGTTGTGAAGAAGGGATTGATGCTAAACAGCAAAGCCAAGTCATGCTCGAAGCGGTTGAAGATTATTTTGCTGAGCAGGAATTCGATCGCACAGAAAAGAACGATTTACGTAAGCAGGTCTTTGATTACTGTAATGATTGTGTGACAACGGGCAGCGATGCGGATGTTGTCTCGTTATCAGACACTATTAGCAAAGGTGATGGGACGTCGTTTGATACGTTTTATCGTGAACAACGCTATGATTTAGAAGAAACATTCCCGGTAGATAAGAAAACAGTCACGAGTATGGTGAAATTTTCAGGAGTCGGTGGCGGAGTGAGTGTCAGTTTCGAGCGAAAACATCTCGGTGATCGTATTCAATACAATGAGCACACTGATACTTTGCTGATCAAAGGGATCCCTGCAAATTTAAAAGAGCAGTTACAAAAATATTTATCCGAACAAGAGGACGTTTAGTTTTTAAGTAAGGCCATGGAAGGTCTATTTAACTTAAACTGAGGTTAAAGTATTGATAATTCTCAGTGCTGGTTCTTTAAACATCAGATACAAAAAAAGCAGCTCAAATGAGCTGCTTTTTTTATCACTGCAGAGATTTAAACTTCAGCAGGTTTAGCCATAGGTGCGCTAGCACGACTTGTTGGTGCAACCGAGCCAGAAGGCTGGCTTTGCACTGTAACAGGTCTTAAATCTGCAGGCATCGCACTTGGGATTGTGATGATTTCACCAGACTCAACTTGAGTAGGCTTGGTCATCGGTGCACTTGCACGGGCAATTGCACGGGTTGTACTGACCACGGCAGGTGTTGTCTCTGTGGTTTCAACAGGCGTTTCAACGATTGTTTCAGCTACAGCTTCCACCACTGTTTCAACGATTGCTTCAGACACTTCAGGTTCAGCAGTAGTTTGCGTCTCAACAACGGGTTCAACGCTGTTGTCTACTTCTTGCGCTGGTGTCGATTCAACTTCAGCGACAGGTGCAGTGTCTTGCTCTGGAGCTTGTACGGCCACAGGCTGATCTTCGCTGTCGGTATTAACCGATGCTGATTCTGTGGTTTCAACAATGACTTCAGGTGTTACTTCAACAGTCTCTGCAGCCTTAGTGGTCTCAATAGCTTCTTCAACAGTTTCATTCACTGGAGTAGGTACTACTTGAGTCAGTGGTGCATCAGAGTTTAAATCTTGAGCAGCTTGTTGTGCGGCCATTTCTTGATCGGCCACTGGCACAAACCCTGGTGATTCAACCGTCTCGAGTACAATGGCAGATTCGTTAGACTCATTTGGTTTACGACGTTTTTGACCTGCGGCACGAAGATGACGTGGCGAACGACGAGAGCGACTGCGTGGTTCTTTTTCATCTGCATCAGTTGATTGAGCATCTGCTTCAAGCTGTTCTGCTTTTATTGCATCGGCATCTTGAGTTGCTGCTTTGTCAGTTTCAGTGATGTGCTCAGCTTGAACTTCAGCAACTTGTGGTTGTGACTCAGTTACAACAGGTTGTGTGATCACTTCTTTAACAGTGACAACTGGCGCTTCATCGATAATCGATTCGTCAGCAACAATAGGAGCCGGTTGTTCTACAACTGGTTGCTCATCTTGTAAACGGACTTTTTTTCGTACATTGCGACGTTGACGACGTTCTTTGACTTTAGGTACTGACTTTTGTTCAGTCTCTGTATTTAAGTCATTGGTTTCTTTATCAGCAACGGGTTTACGATTAGGTGAATTGCGACGACGTTTATTACGTGGCTCACGTGCTTCGACAGAATCCCGTTGAGGCTTATCTGCTGTTTGAACGTCTTTATCTGTGTTTTCACCATTTCGACGTGGGTTACGCGTACGGTTATTACGTCTACGCCCATCTTGATTACGGTTGTTACGACGCGGCGGCTGGCTGGTCGTTTTAGTGTCTTTTTCTGGCTCTTTCTCTTCTGCAGCAAAGAGTGCCTTAACCCAATTAGCGAGCTTAGTGAAAATACTTTCGCCGCTTGATTGTTTGTTTTCTGGTTTAGTCGCTGCTTTTGGTGCACTAGTAGGAGCAGGGGCGGTCGGTGTAATCACACCTTGTAAAACAGGCTGCTCTTTCTCAATTTTTTGTACTTTAGATACATCGTGTGTGTAAGTGTCCGGCTTTTTGATTTGGCCATAGCTCACTGTTTCGATTGTATCATCGCTCTTTAAGCGCTGAACTTCGTAATGCGGTGTTTCCATGTGTTGATTAGGAATAATCACGACATCACAACCATGATGCTTTTCAATACTGCGGACACTGCGACGTTTTTCGTTCAGCAAATATGCAGCAACATTGACAGGCACTTGTGCGTTGACTTGCGCTGTATTGTCTTTAATCGCTTCTTCTTCGATAAGACGTAAAATCGATAATGCGATAGATTCGTTTGAGCGAATAGTACCTTGACCATTACAACGAGGACACGTGCCTTGGCTCGCTTCACCAAGAGACGGGCGAAGACGTTGGCGCGACATCTCTAACAAACCAAATCGTGAAATCTTACCTATTTGGACACGTGCGCGGTCTGGGCGTACGGCGTCTTTTAAGCGATTTTCAACTTCACGTTGATGACGAGGAGGGGTCATATCGATAAAATCGATAACAATCAGGCCGCCTAAATCACGTAAACGCAATTGACGGGCAATTTCATCCGCAGCTTCTAAGTTGGTGTTAAAAGCGGTTTCTTCAATATCACCGCCTTTGGTTGCTTTTGATGAGTTGATATCAATAGAAGTCAGCGCTTCAGTTGGATCAATGACAATAGAACCACCAGAAGGTAAACGCACTTCACGTTGGAAGGCAGATTCAATTTGGCTTTCAATTTGATAGTGTGTAAATAAAGGTACATCACCTTTGTATAGCTTTACACGGCTCATAAAATCAGGACGGAAGCGCTCAATGTGGGCTTTTGCTTCTTCAAAAACGCGCGCTTTATCGATAAGGATCTCGCCAATGTCACGACGTAAATAGTCGCGAATTGCACGGAAAATCACATTACTTTCTTGGTGAATCAAAAAAGGAGCTGGACCTTTTTCTGATGCTGTGACAATGGCATCCCAATGGATAAGCAATGCTTTTAAGTCGTAATCGAGTTCTTCGAATGATTTACCCACACCCGCGGTACGTACAATGAGTCCCATACCTTTAGGAAGTTGCAAACGGCTTAACGCATCTTTTAATTCAGTACGCTCATCACCTTCAATGCGCCGTGATATACCACCTGCTCGTGGGTTATTTGGCATTAAAACAAGGTAACTACCTGCAACGCTGATAAATGTTGTTAGCGCAGCACCTTTTTGGCCTCGTTCTTCTTTGTCTACTTGAACAATGACTTCTTGACCTTCTTTGATCACATCTTTGATGTTTGGACGACCACTGAAGTTATAATCTTTAGGAAAGTAAGTACGGGCAATTTCTTTGAGGGGTAAGAAGCCATGACGCTGTGCACCATAATCAACAAATGCAGCTTCTAGACTAGGTTCTACGCGGGTAATTTTACCTTTATAGATATTGGCTTTTTTCTGTTCGTGACCAGGGCTTTCGATATCTAGATCGTATAAGCGCTGACCGTCAACCAGTGCCACGCGCATTTCTTCTTGCTGCGTCGCATTGATTAGCATACGTTTCATATTGTTACTCTATTTATGTGTCTTGCTTGCTTATACGGTTCATTATCATCAGTTCAGACACCCCTTTATTTTTGTGCAGTCTCACGACTGGATGTCTGTCGGGGGAGATAGTATTACGCTTTTCAAACTGAACAATATTCGCCATATAAGTTTTGACAAAATCGTTACGTTCGCTTTTTTGAAGGCAGGGTGTTCAACGGTTCTGACGATATATTACGCTCACCGTCGTAGGTTGAAGGCACGAGTTATTCGGATATCTATTAAAAGCTTTGGAAAACTTAGCTTGTATCTGTATGATCTTGTATCCGAAGTGTGCAGCACCACTTCCTTTTTGTGCAAAAAAGCACCAAAATTCCTGTTTAACAGGTAATTTACGGTCGGATTATCCCACTATTCATTACCTGTTAGCAACTAAAATTATTACTCAAATCAGTGATTAGGCAATGTCAGAAAAACTCGGAACGCAAGTTATTTTTCATACAGTTACAGAAGACCATGATGGGCAGCGAATAGATAACTTTTTGATAACGAAGTTAAAGGGTGTGCCAAAAAGCGCCATTTACCGAATTTTACGTAAGGGTGAGGTACGTGTTAATAAAAAACGGATCAAACCAGTTTATAAGTTACAAGTGGGTGACGAAGTACGCATTCCACCGATTAAAATGGCCGAAAAAGAAGAGTTTGTGCCTAAAAATCTAGATGTGATTAGCCGTCTAGAAGATGCGATTTTGTACGAAGATAAATATCTAATCGTGATTAATAAACCGTCTGGCATGGCGGTTCATGGTGGGAGCGGCTTAAGTTATGGCTTAATCGAAGCCATGCGGACATTACGCCCTGAAGAGCGAAGCCTTGAGTTAGTGCATCGTTTAGATAGGGATACATCAGGTTGTTTGTTGATTTCGAAAAAACGTTCAGTATTAAAAAGTCTCCATGATCAGTTACGTGAAAAAACCATGGAAAAAAATTATTGGGCATTGGTATCTGGTGAATGGTTATCTAAGACAAAAAATGTCACTGAGCCACTGCGTAAAAACACTTTGCAATCAGGTGAGCGTGTGGTCAGGGTCGATCACGAAGAAGGGAAACCCTCACACACCCGTTTTCGTGTCTTAGAACGTTTTCGTGATGGCACCTTAGTGCAAGCCTCACCAGTTACGGGTCGAACTCACCAAATTCGTGTTCATACACAATGTAAAGGGCATCCAATTGCATGTGATGACAAATACGGCATCACTGAATTTGATGACAAAATGAAAGGTTTTGGTTTAAACCGTTTATTTTTACATGCCCATGATCTGGCTTTTTATCATCCAAAACTGGAGCAAACAATGCGTGTTGAAGCGCCATTGGATGCAGTACTTAAGCGTACGATTATCAAATTACGTGAAGATCATGCGTTATAAGCTGGTCATTTTTGATTGGGATGGCACCTTAATGGATTCGGTGCCTCGTATTGTGAGTGCGATGCACAATGCTGCCGTATCGTGTCAATTAGCTCCTGTTAGTGCACAATCTGTCAAATCAATTATTGGTATGAGCCTCCCTCAAGCGGTTGACACTTTGTATCCCTCTCATAGCATGTTGCACGCGCAATTAATTGATGCATACAAGCACCATTATCAATCATCGACAATCGCGACTCCTTTATTTGATGGTGCAAAATCAGTCATGCAATCATTAAAAAGGCGCGGTTATAAGATTGCGATAGCAACAGGAAAAGGACGACCCGGCTTAGATTGTCTATTAAATGAAACTGGGCTAGATCAATATGTGGATTTAAGTCGCAGTTCAGACGAAACAGACTCAAAACCTTCACCCGATATGCTTAATCAATTACTGAATGAAGCGAATGTGTGTGTGTCGCAAGCGGTGATGGTAGGCGACACAACGATAGATTTAAAAATGGCGCAGGCCATCAACATGGATCGAATTGGTGTGAGTTTTGGTGTGTGTCGTGCCCAAGAGCTTTTACCGTACCATCCGATAGTGGTGATTGATGAGCTCCAACAGCTCTTGGAGTACGTCTAATAGCGTGTTATTGATGTCTCGATTTATCCCTGCATCGACAAAATATCAATTTGCCAGGTTAGTAGCATTTCGTTGAGAGCCATTAAAGGCAAGCCAATTAATGAATTAGGGTCTCGTCCTTCAAAACGTTCAAATAAGCAAATGCCGAGACCCTCACTTTTAAAGCTCCCGGCGCAATTAAGTGGCTGCTCAGCGTCAACGTATTGCGCTATTTGTTTTTCAGTGAGAGTTCTAAAGTAGACATTAAAGGTTTCAACAGTGACTTGCACTTCCTGTGTCGCTGAATTGACTAACGCCAGCCCGGTGAGAAACTGCACTTTTTGGCCACTGAACTTCATTAACTGTGCGATGGCATTTTCTCGAGTATGGGGTTTGCCTAATATCTGACCCTTGAATAACGCCACTTGATCTGAACCAATGACAATCCCGGCGTCACCTTGTTTAACAACTGCTTGGGCTTTCGCTATGGCTAATCGTTTCACTAACTCTTCGGCTGTTTCATTTTCAATAGCGGTCTCATCAACTCGGGGTGAGCAGACCTCAAAGGGAATATTGAATTTTTGCAAAAGAGACTGACGAAACACGGAAGTAGAAGCTAAAATGATGCGTGCGGTCATATGATTCCTATGTGATAATGCAATTTCTGAGCAGAGTAGGCCCCTAAGGTGCGAAATGCAAAGGAAAGTTTATTTTTATTTTGACTATGTTGGTAACTATCTATATGATGCAGCCCCTATGCAAAAGGTAAAGATTCCTAAGACTATTGATCCTGTAAAAGTAGCAAAACAACGCCTTGCTTATGAAGGTATTGTGGAGCTCAACAAGCTTTCTCGTTTAGAGAAACTTGTACAAGATGAAGTAGGCGAGGTACAGGTAAAAATCCATTGCAAGTATGACGCGCAAGAGCGACTGGCGATTTACGGAAACGCGAATACATCAGTTACTTTAACGTGCCAACGCTGTAATGGGGATATTGGGTTGGATTTGGAAATAGACTTAGCTTATGCAGCGATTGCTGCGGGCAAATCGTCTGATCATTTGCCTGACTACTATGAAGTTGTTGAGTTAAATGAGGAAGGTGAGGTCGATCTTCATCAGCTTATCGAAGATGAACTGATTTTGGCTATACCTATAGTACCAATGCATGAAGAATCAACTTGTCGTTATTCAGAAGAGCCTTTAAGCTTTGGTGAAATTGACGAACAAGATGATAAACCAAATCCATTTGAAATTTTGAAACAACTTAAGAAAAACTCTTAGGAGAAGGCTAATGGCTGTACAAAAAAGCAAAAAGTCTCGTGCAAAACGCGGCACACGTCGTTCGCACGATGCGATCAGCGGACCAACTTTAACTGTTGACCAAGTTTCTGGTGAGACTCATCGTCGTCACCACGTAACTGCTGACGGTTACTACAAAGGCGTTAAAGTAATTTAATTTCTTAATTAAGAGATTATTTTATGCCAAATAATCTAACCATAGCGTTAGATATAATGGGGGGCGATTACGGCCCCCGTTCATCTCTTCCAGCTGCAGTCGATGCAGTGAACTCTATTGAACACCTTACACTTATCCTATGTGGTAATGAGCGCCTAATTCGCACTGAATTAGATAAGCGTGGTGCATTAACACACCCAAGAATTCATATTCAACATTGTTCTGAAGTTGTTAACAATGATGATAAACCCTCTTTAGCACTGCGAAACAAAAAAGATTCGTCAATGCGCATCGCACTTGAACTGGTTAAATCTGGTCGTGCCCAAGCGTGTGTCAGTGCGGGAAATACAGGCGCATTACTGGCCACAGCCCATTATGTGCTCAAAATGCTCCCGGGCATTAACCGTCCAGCTTTGATATCTTCAGTACCCACTCAAACACCTAAACCAGTTTACTTACTCGACCTAGGCGCCAATGTTATTTGTGACGCGCAAACCTTATTTCAGTTTGCCATTATGGGCTCTGTTGTCGCTGAACAAGCGCAAAACCTAACAAAAGCCCGTGTGAGTTTATTGAATATTGGTGCTGAGGAAATTAAAGGTCATGAGTGTATAAAAGAAGCGGCCAAGTTGATGCAAGCTTGCCCCGATCTCAATTACATTGGTTATAGTGAGGGCAGTGATATTTTTACAGGCAAAGCAGATGTCATTGTCTGTGATGGTTTTGTCGGTAATGTGGCCCTTAAAACATGCGAAGGCATTGCAAAACTGATCTTCCACAAATTAAATAAAGCACTAAATAAGAGCATTTTTTACAAGGTTCTTGCTTTATTACTCACTCCTGTTTTAAAAAAGCTCTATAAAAGGGTGAACCCCGACCAGTATAATGGTGCAAGTCTGGTAGGATTGCGCGGTATTGTGGTGAAAAGTCATGGAAATGCCTCAGAAAAGGCCTTTTATGCAGCAATAAAAGAAGCTGTACGAGAGGTTGAGCGTCAGTTACCAGAAAAAATTCAGCACAAATTTGAGCAGGTTTTAAAAAACAGCGCTGCTGAACAATAACGACCAATCAAGTTGTTATGTTGTCAGTGGGCTTATTATGATGCTGGTTTGGAAATTCCCACAACAATAAATTTCATTCTATCATCCTTAATCAATTATTTATTTTTCATGTAAAAGAAGAAACTTTATGTCAGAAAAATTCGCGATCTTATTTCCAGGTCAAGGTTCTCAATCTGTCGGTATGTTAGCTGATTTGCTTGCAGAGTCTGAAGTGGTTAAAGCCACGTTCGCACAAGCTTCAGCGGCTTTAGGCTATGATTTAGCACAGTTAGTTTTAGATGGACCAGAAGCGACTCTTAATCAAACTGATAAAACACAACCGGCATTGCTTACGGCCAGTGTGGCTATTTATCGTCACTGGTTAGCTCAAGGTGGCCAACAACCAACCGTCATGGCTGGTCATAGCTTAGGTGAGTATTCAGCATTAGTTTGTGCAGGGGTGTTATCACTCGAAGATGCAGTTAAATTAGTCGAAAAGCGTGGTTTATACATGCAACAAGCTGTTCCCGCAGGCACTGGTTCAATGGCTGCGATTATTGGTTTAGATGACGATTTAGTGCGCCAAGCATGTGACAGTGTCGCCAATGGTGACGTTGTTGCGCCAGTGAACTTTAACTCACCTGGCCAAGTTGTGATTGCAGGCAGTAAAGATGCAGTTGATCGCGCCTCAGCAGCGTGTAAAGAAGCGGGAGCAAAACGCGCTTTACCTCTGGCAGTTTCAGTGCCTTCACACTGTGCTTTAATGAAGCCAGCGGCTGAACAATTAGCCAATGATTTAAATAATATCGAATTTAATACCACTGACATTAAAGTGATTAATAATGTTGATGTCTCAGTGGAAACAGAACAAGCCGCTATAAAAGATGCCCTTGTTCGTCAATTATATAGTCCAGTTCGTTGGACCGAAACAGTTCAAACACTCGTCGCGCAAGACATTACGACCACATACGAATTTGGCCCTGGGAAAGTGTTATCTGGGTTAGCAAAACGTATTGATAAATCAGTCAGTTGTGTGTCTGTCAACGACTTAGCGTCGTTCGCGGCAGTGTTTAGCCAAGAATAATTAAACGGAAAACTAATATGAGTAATTTATTTTCTTTAGCGGGAAAAGTGGTTTTAGTAACAGGTGCAAGCCGTGGTATTGGTAAAGCAATTGCAGAAACATTGGTTGCACAAGGGGCAACCGTTGCTGGGACTGCGACCAGTGAATCGGGCGCTGCTGCGATTTCAGACTACTTGGGTGAGTCAGGTAAGGGTTATGCGTTAAATGTAACCGATGCAGATTCAGTCACAGTTGTTTTAGCAGCCATAAAAGCTGACTTAGGTGATATTGACGTACTGGTTAACAATGCAGGTATCACCCGTGATAACTTATTAATGCGTATGAAAGATCAAGAGTGGGACGATATTATCGACACGAACTTGACTTCTATCTTCCGTCTTTCAAAAGCTGTTTTACGCCCAATGATGAAGAAAAAATCGGGTCGTATTATCAATATCGGTTCTGTAGTGGGCACTATGGGCAATGCTGGTCAGGTTAATTATGCAGCAGCGAAAGCGGGCGTCATTGGTTTTTCAAAAGCAATGGCTCGTGAAGTGGCATCGCGCGGTATTACGGTAAATGTCGTGGCGCCAGGCTTTATTCAAACGGATATGACAGATGAGTTAACGGACGAGCAAAAAGCAGCCACACTTGCGAATGTTCCTGCCGGTCGTTTAGGTCTGCCAGCTGAAATTGCAGCAACAGTTGCCTACTTAGCATCTGATGCGGGTGCGTATGTGACAGGTGAAACCATTCATGTGAATGGTGGTATGTACATGATCTAAACTCAGTGCTAGAGTACCGTGGTTGTTTAAAAAAATATTAAACTTCTACGATCTTACTGAATTTTAGGTTGAAATCGCTGCTAAAATGAGCGATAAAAGATTGTTTTTAGGTTCATGAGGTTTGACCAGCTGAAAAAGTATGGTTTTATTCTTGAATCACATTATTTTGCACCGTAAACTACGCTGCAATCTGAAAAGTAACGCTTTAGCGTTTTAATAAAGGAAAGAAGAATGAGCAACATCCAAGAACGCGTTAAGAAAATCATCATTGAACAACTAGGTGTTAAAGAAGAAGAAGTTAAAAACGAATCTTCATTTGTAGATGACCTAGGTGCAGATTCTCTTGACACTGTTGAACTTGTAATGGCTTTAGAAGAAGAATTCGATACTGAAATCCCAGACGAAGAAGCTGAGAAAATTACTACAGTACAAGCTGCTATCGATTACGTAACTGCACACGCAGAGTAATAGATAAGCAAGTTAAGGGCAGCATTCGCTGCCCTTAATCTATTTAACCCCCCTAAATCAAAAACCATCATATTTCCCATTGGAGGACACTGTGGCTAAACGTCGAATTGTAGTTACTGGCTTAGGTATGTTGACCCCGTTAGGTAATGACGTTGCGTCTACTTGGCAAGGTTTACTGAATGGCGAAAGTGGCATAGACATTATCACCCACTTCGATACATCAGATTTTGGTACTAAATTCGCAGGCACATTAAAAGACTTCGATGCCTCATTATATATGGCCAAAAAAGATACCAAGAAAATGGATTTATTCATCCAATATGGTATTGCTGCGGGTGTTCAAGCATTTAAAGATTCTGGGCTTGAAGTGACAGATCACAATGCAAATCGCATTGGCGTGGCTGTTGGTTCAGGCATCGGTGGTTTAACCTTGATTGAAGAAAATCACGTTAAATTACTCAATAGTGGCCCTCGAAAACTTTCTCCGTTTTACGTGCCTTCGACCATCATCAATATGATTTCTGGTCACTTATCAATTATGCACGGGTTAAGAGGTCCAAATATTTCAATTGTGACAGCATGTACAACAGGCTTACACAATATAGGTCATGCCGCTCGCATGATTGCTTACGGTGATGCTGATGCTATGGTTGCCGGTGGGGCTGAAAAAGCGTCTACGCCAATCGGAATGGGCGGATTTAGTGCAGCACGTGCTTTATCAACACGTAATGATAATCCTCAAGCGGCGTCACGACCTTGGGATAAAGATCGTGACGGCTTTGTATTGGCAGACGGTGCGGGTGTGATTGTATTAGAAGAATATGAGCATGCCAAAGCGCGAGGCGCGAAAATTTATGCTGAACTAGTTGGCTTTGGTATGAGTGGTGATGCGTATCACATGACCTCACCACCAGAAGATGGCTCAGGTGCTGCACTTGCAATGGAAAATGCCTTAAATGATGCTGGCGTTAATGCTGAGCAAGTGGGCTACATCAATGCACATGGCACATCAACCAATGCTGGTGATAAGGCAGAAACATCTGCTGTTAAAGCTATTTTTGGCAATGCAGCAAAAGATGTGATGGTCAGCTCTTCAAAATCTATGATGGGTCATTTACTTGGTGCAGCAGGCTCAGTGGAATCCATTATCAGTATTTTGTCATTACAAGATCAAAAAGTGACGCCTACTATCAATCTAGATAACCCTGATGAAGGCTGTGATCTTGATTATGTGCCGCACACAGCACGTGATGTCAAACTTGACTATGCACTGTGTAATTCGTTCGGCTTTGGTGGTACTAACGGTTCATTACTGTTTAAAAAAGTGTAAATACATTACGCCGTTTCATGAGTATAATACCCACATGGAACTGCGTTTTAGAGAGCCTGGTACTGACCAGGCTTTTTTGTGATGAAAAAAACACGAATCAATACACTCACTAGTGATCAGATCTCCGTTTTTGATCGCGGGTTTAATTATGGCGATGGCTTTTTTACCACGGCTAAAATTAGTGATGGTCAAGTTGAACATTGGGATTTGCACTGCGCTCGTTTACTGACTTGTCAGCAGCGTTTAGGGTTTTCAGCACTCGATTTTCAGCAGTTACACACGGACGTAATGAATTTCATCTGCGGTGTGTCTTTAGCTGGGCTTAAAATAGTCATTACGCGAGGTGAAGGCGGGCGAGGTTATGGCCCCCCGAGCATTGAATCCCATACTATCGTGTTATCGATGTTTGAATATCCGTCGCATTATCTGAGCTTACACCAGCAAGGTCTTGAGCTGGAAATCGCGTCAACGCGATTAGGGCTACAGCCGCTACTCGCAGGGCTAAAAACCCTTAATCGGCTCGAACAAGTATTAATTAAGCAAGAAATTAATGACAACCATTGGCAAGATGCTGTGGTACTTGATTTAAATGGTCATGTCATTGAGTCGTCAATGGCAAATTTAATTGCCGTCAAAGGCAATCACTTTTTTACACCTTCTTTGCAAAATAGTGGGATCCAAGGTGTTTATTTACAACATCTTACATCACAATATGCGATATCTGTGTGTACAATCGATTTAAAACAATTGTTGGCTATGGACGCGGTATTTTGTTGTAATAGCCTCATGGGCCTTATTCCTGTTACGAGAATACAGCATCGCTATTTTGATCTCGAACTGGCCAAACAATTAAAACAAAAGTTGGAACCCAGTGCTTAAAAAAATCTTTTTAACGTTTTTTGTTGCATGTATTGTCGCCATTATGGCTGTCAATTGGCAGCTAAAACAATACCCATTACAAACCTTATCGATTGAACAATCTCGTTTATTTTTAGTGCAATCTGGGATTGGTTTAAAACAGTTATGTCAGCAATGGCGAATCAATCAGCTTATTGAATCTTGTTTTGGTTTAGAGGTAATGGCGAAGCTGGATCCTTCATTGACGGATATTAAAGCGGGTATGTATCAATTAAACCCCGGCACGGTTCTGAGCAATGTGCAAAAAATTAATCGCGGTGAGGTGCATTTATTCAGTTTTACCATTATAGAAGGGCAAACGTTTTATCAAGTCATTGATAACCTAGCTAGTTTACCTTTTATTCAGCGCTCAACTTATATTTATGATAAAGATAAAGTACAAAAAGCCTTAAATTTCACAGGTGAAAATATAGAAGGTTGGCTGTATCCCGATACTTATTTTTATACAGCGAATGACACAGATATTTCGTTATTAAAACGAGCTAGCCTTAAAATGCAACAAGCCCTCAAAGAGGCTTGGCAACAAAGACAAGCAGATCTGCCTTATCAAAGTGCTTATGAAGCATTAATCATGGCGTCTATCATCGAAAAAGAAACCGGCATTGCAGAAGAGCGACCGTTAATTGCCTCAGTGTTTATTAATCGCTTGCGTAAAAAAATGCGCTTACAAACCGATCCGACCGTTATTTATGGATTGGGTGATGATTATAAAGGGGATATTAAGCGCAGCCACTTAAGACAACCAACGCCTTACAATACCTATGTGATTAAGGGATTACCGCCTACACCTATCGCGAATCCTTCGCAAAAAGCGATTGAAGCGGCGTTGGATCCGCTGCAGTCTGATTATTATTATTTTGTCGCCAAAGGTGATGGCAGCCACCAATTTTCAAAAACACTCGATGCGCATAATGCTGCAGTGCGTCGATATCAATTAAAGAAGTAATATGACCGCCAAATTTATTGTCATCGAAGGACTGGAAGGGGCAGGTAAATCAACTGCTATCGCATTATGTCAGCAAGTTTTGACCCAGCACCAAATCGAATTTATTAACACACGCGAGCCCGGTGGTACCCCATTAGCGGAATCTTTGAGAACTTTAATCAAAGCCTCCCATGAAGAGAAAGTGAGCCCAGAAGCTGAACTGTTGATTATGTATGCAGCCCGCGCGCAACTGATCCATAACGTGATTAATCCCGCGTTAGCAAATGATGTATGGGTGGTGGGCGATAGACACGATTTGTCATCTCGTGCATACCAAGGCGGTGGACGTCAGATTGATGATGCTACATTAGCGGCGCTGAGCAAAATAGTATTAAAAGATTTAAAACCAGATTTAACCCTCTATCTTGATATCGATCCTAAAATTGGCTTAGCTCGGGCTGCAGGGCGCGGCGAATTAGACCGAATCGAACAAGAACAACTGAGCTTTTTTCAACGTAGTCGTGCAAAGTATTTAGAGATAGCAGAGCAAGATCCCAGTATTAAAGTCATCGATGCAGCACAAGGGATTGAACACGTTCATCGTGATATTCAAGCTGCGCTAGAACAGTTTCTCCAAGGGTTATAATCATGTTGTACCCTTGGTTGCATGCCGCTCATCAGCAAATAAGTGATTCGTTTTATCAACAACGATTACATCATGCCTTGTTATTACAAGGTCCTGCAGGAGTGGGTAAACAAGCGTTCGCACAGACATTAGCGGATGCTCTATTGTGTGTATCGCCAGTTAATTTGACTGCGTGTGGGCAATGTAAATCATGTCACTTGTTAGCCGCTCATAGTCATCCAGATAGCCTGCAACTTGGTGAGGATGGCTCGACGATAGGTGTTGATGAAGTGCGAAATATTGCCAATTTTTGTCAAAGCTCAGCGGGACAAAACGGCCATAAGGTTGTCGTGGTTTACAATGCTCAAAATATGACAGTTGCGGCAGCGAATGCACTATTGAAAACCTTAGAAGAGCCGGCAAAAAACCGTTTTTTACTGTTGGTATGTGCCGATACCGCGCGATTACCTGCAACCATTTTAAGTCGTTGTGCTCATGTACAACTTCATGCTGGGGATCAAGTGCAGGTGAACCATTGGTTGTCATCACTTAATTTTCAGTTAGAAACACAAGTTTGGCATCAGTTTTTTACCCACCAGCCGTTATTATTATTAAATTGGCAGGAAAATAATGAACTAGCGGCAATCAATCAACTTTATCAACTCACTCAACAGATAAAAAATGGGGTTGAGCCGCAGTTACTAGTTGATATTTTGCAGCAAAAATCAGACTATATCGCAGTCTTTTCGATATTTATCAGCGAAATGATTAAACAAAGCTTGATTCATCAACAGATTGAGTTTCAAGTATATCAGACATGTATGCAGCATTTATCACAATACCAACAAGCGGTAGACAATGTATCTGGTATCAATCTTCCACTGCAAGTCAGTGAGTTAGTGTTTTCGCTCGGGCAGCAACTTAAAAGTTAGGGTGTATTTTGCAAGAACTGTTAATTGATTTTGAAGACTTACGAGAATTATATAAGTGCTATATGCCATATTTGAAAAATGGCGGCTTATTTGTTCGTACAAACATGCAGTACGAGATGGGCCAACCGATGGCACTGAGAGTGACCTTACCTGACGCGTTAGAAGAAGACGTCGTAACGGGTTCGGTCGTATGGATGACCCCTCAAGGAAGTCAAAACGCGAACCCTCCAGGTATTGGCATTGGTTTTATCGATGATAAACATCAGCTTCGTGATAAAATAGAACGCCTTTTAGCCAGCATGCTCAATTCGAGCGATGCTACCTATACGATGTAAGTAAGTAGATATTGTGATTGTAGATTCCCACTGTCACCTCGACAGACTTGATTTTGATAAATTAGATTTAGACCTAGACCAGGTTTTAGCCCAAGCTCGACAAAAAGATGTTGAACACTTTTTATGTGTGAGTGTCACTTTGCAGCAATTTCCATCAATGCTTGCTAAAATAGCGCATTACCCAGATGTGTCTGCCTCGTGTGGAGTTCACCCACTCGATCAAAAAGATGCCTTAGATAAAGCCTTGTTACGTCAACTTGCCGTGGATCCAAAAGTAGTCGCAATTGGGGAAACTGGGCTGGATTATTATTACAGCGAAGAAACAAAACAGGTTCAATTAGATTCATTCATTGGACACATAGAAGTGGCCAGAGAATTAAAAAAACCGCTGATTATTCACACCCGCGATGCTCGCCAAGACACGCTCAATCTATTAAAAAGCCATGGTGCTGATGAAGTCGGAGGGGTCTTACATTGTTTTACCGAAGATTGGCAAATGGCCAAAGCCGCAATTGATTTGGGTTTTTATATCTCTATCTCTGGGATTGCAACGTTTAAAAATGCCGTCGAATTACGTGATGTAGTGAAACAAATCCCGTTAGATCGCTTGTTGATCGAAACCGATTCTCCCTATTTAGCTCCAGTTCCACATCGAGGTAAGACAAATCAGCCTGCCTATGTGCAAGATGTAGCGTATTTTATTGCTGATTTAAAAGGGGTGTCTTACAAAGAATTAGCGACAGCCACCACGGATAATTTTTATAACTTGTTTAATTTAATTAACCGAGGGTAAGTGTCTTTGTTTAACGCTCACTCTGTGTCTATTCCGTTTTTAATCACAGGGCCGCAGGTTAGACGGGCTGAGCCTCACCAAGTGTGCATCAGTATTTTAACGAGCTCTGATGCATCACTATCGATAGAATTACCTGATATATCAGTAGATTACTCGTCTAGCGAAACACAATTTCGACTTGGTGAGCACCTTTATCTACGTCACTTACTGATTTCTTCGCAGGCTGGATTGCCTCTTGATACGCTAATTGCTTATCGCTTAGTCAGCGATGTTGAGATTGATCATAATCTATACAGCTATGGTTCTGCTCAATTACCGGCTTTTTTAATTCCCAACATATTGACACGTGTCTTACATGGCTCTTGTCGTAATCCGCACCATCACAGTGAAGATGCGCTTGCGATGGCAGACATTGATCAGCAAGTGCAACGCGATAATCAATCACAGGGTGCGCAGCTACTTATTTTATCGGGCGACCAAATCTACGCCGACGATGTGGCAGGCCCCATGCTGTTGTATATTCAGCAGTTAATTGAAGTTTTGGGCATTTATCGTGAGCAAAATTTAGATATCTCCCTTCCGCCAACGATAGAGCAGCAACTGTATAATCGCGATCGATTTTTGCCTTATACACCTTGGCAACAACGCGATAAAACAGATCTTGGTTATTGGCTTCGTCGCGACTTAGAGCACTTTACCAGCTTAAAATCTGAAAACCATTTAGTGTTTTTTGAAGAATTCATCGCCCTGTATTTGCTCACTTATAGCGCCAATGCTTGGCAAATGCTTGATCTGACGGTCACAGCGCCTTCGTGTTTAAACAAAAAACAGCTGGCCACGTTTGAGTCCCAACAGCGCATGTTAACCGAGTTTGCAAATGGGCTCGGGCAATGTGAGCGCTTGATGGCAAATATTTGTACCATCATGATGTTTGATGACCATGATGTAACCGATGACTGGAACCTGACAGCGGCTTGGGAGCAAGCTGTGTATGACGACCCTGTCAGTAATCGAATTATTTGTAATGGTTTAATCAGTTATTGGTTATTTCAAGGGTTTGGCAATGACAGTGGTGCTGACACAGGAAAATTATCGGCGGCCTTTTTAGCTAGTTTATGCCAGCGAGATGACACGACTAGTTGGGACTTCAGCAAATTTGACCAAAAAATAAAACAGTTTGATACATGGTCGTATCAACTCGATTGCCAGCCAAAAGTGGTGGTGATTGATACACGTACTCAACGTTGGCGTAACGAGCAAAATTTTAATGAGCCCTCAGGATTAATGGATTGGCAACAGCTCAGTGCTTTAGAAGATTCATTAGAAGGCGAAGATGAAGTCATTCTAGTGTCCCCTGCGCCGGTTTTTGGCGTTAAATCAATTGAAGCAATTCAAGCTATTTTTAATGTTTGCGGCCAGCCTTTATTGGTGGATGTCGAGAATTGGATGGCCCATGAAGGCGCAGCCAGAAAACTGATGCATATTTTTCGCCGCGCGGATACCCCCTGCGAAACACTGATACTCTCTGGAGATGTGCATTACTCGTTTTGTTTTTCAGTACAAGCGCGTTTTTCAAATCGTGATAATCGCATTTGGCAATTAACAGCCAGTGGGATTAAAAACGAATTTCCAAAATCGTTACTGGGTTGTTTAGATAAACTCGATAGCTTTTTCTATGGTCGATACAGTCCGTTGAACTTTTTTACAAAACGCTGGCAAATGAAAGTAGAAAAGCATGCCACATTAGCAGATCATCCAAGGCATCTAGTCAGTCAAAGTGGTATTAGTATCATTGAGTTAGCTGATCAAAAATTAGCCCGCTATGTGATTTTGCACGGAAATGGTGAAATTACGGAATTTGACCTAGAAAACCACTAATTGACTTATTTCTGTCAATTTTTTAATCCTTTCTGTATTAAATCAATTGCTTACAATATTGTGGTGAGATTTTTCTATTTCAGAAGAAAAAACGCCTAGGACTAATCCAAATTGTCCTAGGCATAGGGGAATGGCTCATAATGAGCCGTGCGCTAACTCAAAAATATTTCACAAACTTTAGGGAGAAGTGAAAGTAACATTAAGTGTAGTTAACAAATAAAAAAAAGTGAAAAAATTTCCAATATTTTTAAAGTCATTTAAATCAACAATTTAAAATTGTTTGCCCGTATTTATTCCCATCTTAGACACATCTTTTAGCAAGGTTATTCCCAAGTTATTAACTGGTTATCCCTGACTAAATCTCGGGGCAAGCTGTTTTTTATTTTATTCTTTTGCCACTTGCCGAGCCCAATCACGTTGCCACAGAGTGTCAGTAGCACTTCACCTTGCTGCGAAGTGGGATGTGGTAATTTTATATCTTTACCTTGAAAATAATCACAAGCCTCTAAAGTACTCAATTCATAATGGTTTTTTGTGGCGAGATGCCCCAAGGCGGTTGCAAACTCGTGGCATAATCGCACCCCAGTGCGGTGCGTTTGACCAATTAAAATTCCGAGGCGACTAAATTTTATTTTTTCTTTTAAATCAGTTGATTGCTCTGGAAATAACCACAGCTCTTTGTCTCGGATCGCCAAATTTCCAGCTAAGTGGCTGATACCAAACTGATCTGTAAGTGTTTTCATAAACGCTTGTGATTCTTTGCTCGAAAAATCAGAAAAAGGGAAAGCGCCTTTTTTTGCCTGAGGGTTGGGGTGAGGGGTATGGCCAAGTTTTTTAAATTTGGCAATAAAAAAGCCTTCGGTATCGTGAACTTGTGGCCAAACATGCAAATACCCTTCGTCGGTGACGACCTGCTCTGCACCTTCAAACAATGTATCAAGGGGGAGCACGTCAATGTGGTCAGCAAACATTTCTAGCAAGTGCTGACAGACTTGTTGGTTTTCTAACGGAGTTAAAGTACACGTAGAGTAGACCAGTGTCCCCCCGGTTTTTAGCGCATAAAAGGCGCTCTCAATCAGCTGCTTTTGAACTTCGGCAATGTGCTGATTTGATTCGATAGACCAGTTTTTAAGTGCATTTGGATCTTTACGTACAGTGCCTTCACCAGAGCAAGGGGCATCCAGCAAAATATGGTCGAAGCATTGCTCCATATATGAGCCAAAAATAGCCCCATCAAAGTGGGATAACGCCGTGTTGGCAACCCCTAAACGTTGCATATTGGCACTGAGAGACTTCAAACGTGATGAAGACAATTCATTGGCAATTAAAAATCCACTGTTATCCATAGCTGCCGCTAATTGTGATGTTTTTGAGCCCGGTGCTGCGGCCATATCCAGTACGCAGCAGTCTGCTAAGTTTGTTTGATGTTGCAATGCAAATACAGGCAACATCGAGCTGGCTTCTTGAATATAAATACCACCACTTAAATGAATATCGGTATTGCCAATTGAAAGAGTCTGTTGTGCTAAAGGTCGTTCAAACCAAAACCCATCGGGACACCACGGAATAGGCGTTAACGTCCAAGAGTGCTCATCGGCATAGGCCTGAAACTCAGCCACAGTGGTTTTTAAGGTGTTGACCCTCAAGGCTGGGCGAAGAGGGCGTTGGCAGCTCTCAATGTAGTCTGCAATGGTTAAATGCTGTGGAATGTAGCTTTGAACATCAGCAATAAATTCTGCTGGAATATAAGTGTGTGCGTCCAATGTATTCGCCCTTGGATTTATCAGGGCGCCATAATACCAGCAAAGCGCGGTGCGATTAAATAATTTAACTCTTTGAACGTTAAAGGTATCAATTGGCTTAGTGTTAATTTAAAGTAAATTAAAACCAATTATCTGAAGAGGTGTAATGAATACTCGATTATTCCTTCGTTGCATCGTTTTAGCTCTGAGTATTTTTTTGTGACTTTTCTGATAGTTAATGAAACAATATTACCCTCGTAATTAAGAACTTATCTTCTATGTTAAATAAAATTTGGCTGTCTTTTTTTATCATCGCGTTTTTTTCTGCATTGGCTATGTGGTTAGGCGGAGATGGCTTGGTGTTTGAGCGCATGGTGCAAGCCTTATTTAGCATGGCAAAAGTCTCAGTTGAAGTTGCGATTGGGTTAATTGGTGCCTTGTGTTTTTGGCTAGGAGTGATGAAAATCGCCGAAAAAGCCGGCATGGTTGATGTCCTTGCTCGGGGATTGTCGCCTCTTTTTTCTCGTTTAATGCCAGATGTACCAAAAAATCACCCTGCGTTTGGTTCAATTACCATGAATCTTTCGGCTAATTTATTAGGTTTAGACAACGCTGCAACGCCACTGGGAATTAAAGCGATGCATGATTTACAAAGCATTAATCCCAATAAAGAAACGGCCAGCAATGCGCAAATTTTGTTTTTAGTCCTCAATACCAGCTCTGTGACACTGTTTCCGATAGCTGTGTTTGTTTATCGTGCGCAGCAAGGGGCGGCGTCACCGACGGATGTGTTTATTCCTATTTTACTTGCGACATTTAGCTCCACTATGGTTGGCTTATTAGTGGTCGCTTGGGTACAAAAAATTAAATTATATCATGCAGTTACTTTGGCTTATTTAGGCACTTTGGTTGCGGCTATATTGGCGCTGGTTTTGTATTTTGGCACCTTAGCGGCTGAGCAATTAAGTTATCAGTCTGCGGTATTAAGTAACTTTTTGATTTTTTCGTTTGTGCTGATTTGTTTTTGTTGGGCGTACTATAAAAAACAGAACGTGTATGAGCAATTTATCGATGGGGCCAAACAAGGGTTTGAGTTTTCGATTTCTTTAATCCCTTATTTATTAGCGATGTTATGCGCCATTGGGGTTTTTCGAGCCAGTGGTGCGTTAGATGTTCTGTTGGATGGACTACGTTATTTAGTCGCGTTATGTAATGGTGATACACGCTTTGTTGATGCGATGCCAACGGCATTTATGAAACCGCTTAGTGGCTCTGGTGCACGTGCAATGATGCTCGAGACCATGAATACCCACGGTGCAGATTCATTTTCTGGGCGATTGGCATCCACCATTCAAGGCTCGACAGAAACCACTTTTTATGTGCTGGCGGTCTATTTTGGTGCGGTGGGGATTAAACATACCCGACATGCGATTGCTTGTGGCTTGGCTGCCGACTTAGCCGGTATTATGACAGCAATCGCAGTGTGTTATTGGTTTTTCGGTTAATCAGCCAACTAGTTACTTAGTTAGCTGAATCAGCATTTATTTTAGATTGCTGATGGTAGTACCCATGCTAAATAATCACTAAAGATCAACAACCCCTAATATAAAACACTGTGTTGGGTCAGCTTAGTCACAAAAATTCCAAATATAATCTTAAGTGCCAAGGTGACCCGTGCAGTGCTGATAAACTTTCAAATAAGTTCAATAAAGACGATTGAACGGATGCATCCGCAGGCAGTGTTATTGCGCTAACAGATCTGCTGCTTGCTGTAATTGCGCTAAAATATCAGCATTAGCAATACGTTGTGTGTCCATATCAAAATTGTCATAAAAACTTGGGACGGACACACTGGCTTTCACATCAGCGGCAAAAAATGGCGCTGAACCAGTAGCAGCAGCGAGCACCGATTTTGCACCACCAGGGCCGGGTGAAGTGGCAAGTAAAACCATGGCTTTGTTTTGAAATACTTTTTGGTTGATACGAGAAGCCCAATCAAAAATATTTTTGTACGCAGCTGTATAGGAACCATTGTGTTCAGCAAATGAAATAATCACAGCGTCTGCTTGGGTAATTTTATTGAAAAACTGTTGAGCAAGCACCGGAATACCGGACTCGTTTTCACGGTCGCTGCTATAAATTGGCATTTCAAACTCGTTTAAATCCAACACTTCCACATTGGCCTCTTTCACCAATGAGGCTGTAAAAGTGGCTAATTGTTTATTAATAGATTGTTTCGAGCTTGAGGCTGCAAAGGCTAATACGTTCATACTATGTCTCCAACTGTAAAGAGTGAGAAAGTCGCGTGCTGATGACTTTCAAAGTGTAAGTTAATTAAGCAGCAACACTGCAAAATTCAATAACCTTAGTGTATATTCATAAACATAAATAATTAATAGCTTAAAAATAAAGTGACTACTTCTATATGACTAATAATCGTTTTGAAGGAATTGAAATTTTTGTGCAAGTAATTAAGAGCAATGGCTTTAATGCTGCCGCTGAACAGCTCGGTCATTCCAGCTCGCATGTCAGTAAAGTGATCACTAAGCTCGAAACACGTATTGGTACTCGATTGTTGAATCGCACGACGCGCTCCATTGCGTTAACCCCAGAAGGAGAAGTGTTTTATCAGCATTGTTTACAACTCATGATTGATGCGGAGCAGGCGGTTGATTTAATCACCCACAATCAACTTAACCCCAAAGGGATGTTGAAAATAAGCTGTCCAATTGGCTTTAGTGAGCATTATTTACGCCCAGTAGTGACAAAGTATCTTGAGCGCTATCCAAACGTCAGTTTAGATTGGGATCTCAGTGATAAAAAAATAGATGTGATTGCAGATGGTTTTGATTTGGCTATTCGGGCGGCTCCGCAACTTGATGAATCGAGCCTGATCTGTAAGCGTATTTATTCGACCCGCTCTTATGTAATTGTTTCCAAAAAGTATATCGAAAAATTTGGCCGGCCTCATCACCCCTTTGAGCTGGCGAAACATCACTGTATTTGTTATGCCAATTTAAAAAACCCTACTCGGTGGGCGTTTGTTGATCAACAGGGCGACGAAGTTGTTGTGGATGTAAAACAAAAAATCCGCTGCAATCATGGTCAAAGCCAACTGGCAATGGTGCTTGCTGGGCAAGGCATTACTCGCTTACCGGGTTTTTACCTGACGGAAGCTTGGGATCACCCTGAACTCGAAATACTTTTTGAAGAGTTTGTAGAGCCCGAGATCCATGTTTATGCGGTTTATCCGAGTCGTAAGCACCTTTCAGCTAAAGTACGGACCTTTATCGATTTACTGAGCGACGAGCTTCCTAATCAACTTAGCTAAAATCTACTTACAAGCGGGTAACTATTTGTTAAAGTTGGTCAATCTTTTCACGCTAAACAAGGATGGTATATGAACATAGCTGAATTAACACAATTTTTTGGTTGGGCCAGTGTGATAAGCATCGCGGTACTGTGTGTGGTGTTTATGATGTTGACTGTGTTTAAGCAAGGGATCCTTCAAATCCATACTCAAATTTTTGATTTAAATGAAGAAGACCTCAACCTGATTTATCTAAAGTATTTTGCTCAATATAAGCTCTTGATGTTTATATTATTCATCGTGCCTTATTTGGCATTAAAAGCGATGACTTCATAAAAATAATAATTTAAAGGTACCCAATGTTTATTGTCTCAATTACGTATCACACCAATTTGAGTCAAGTTGAAGAAGCGTTACAAGCGCATCTCAATTTTTTAGATGATAACTACCAAGCTGGGCATTTTCTTGCCTCTGGGCCGAAAGTTCCACGCACAGGTGGGATTATTTTGGTCAATATGCAAAGCCGTGATGAGCTGCACATTTTACTCGAAAACGATCCTTTTTATCGCGAAGGCATCGCAGTGTACGAAATTACAGAGTTTACCGTCACCAAATCGGCCGAGTGTTTAAAAGACATAGTGAGCAGCTAAAGCTGCTCAAGATGAGTTAGGCACCATTTTGCTCGAGCCAGCGTGGCTTGTTGTAAATCGCTCGATTGTTTATCCCAATTGCGATAGACCATGCCAATGCGAGGATTTTTTGCCAAGCGTTCACGGTGTTCAACCATAAAATGCCAATATAAGCTATTCAACGGGCAGGCGTTTTCGCTGGTTTTTTCTTTTACTTGATAGTGGCAGCCACTGCAGTAATCACTCATTTTATTGATGTAATTACCGCTGGCAGAATAGGGTTTTGTGGCTACAATGCCATGATCGGCAAACTGAGTCATGCCACGAGTATTGGGTAACTCGACCCATTCGATGGCATCGATATAAATACCTAAGTACCAGTCATCGACTTGATCTGGATCGATTGCGGTCAGTAAACAAAAATTACCTGTCACCATTAAACGCTGAATATGATGAGCGTAAGCGGTCTCGAGGCTTTGTTTGATTGCATGTTTCAAACAATTCATCTTGGTTTGGCCATGCCAAAAATACGAGGGTAAATCGCGCTTAGCGCCCAATGTATTATAGGTTTTGTAGTCGGGCATATTCATCCAGTAAACCCCGCGAACATATTCTCGCCAGCCGAGTATTTGTCGCACAAATCCTTCAACTTGGGCAAGATTAATCAAACCATTCGAATGATGATAGGCATCCATGGCGGCTTGCATTACCTGTTGAGGGTGCAACATTTTACAGTTCATCGCAAATGAGAGGCGGCTATGATACAGGCTCCAGCTGTGTTGACTATTGGCGGTCATTGCATCTTGAAAGCGACCAAAATTTGGCAGTAAATATTGGCAAAAATAAGCTAACAGCTGCCTAGCTTGGCTGCGAGTAACGGGCCAAATGAAGGGGGCGGTTAACTTGCCTATGGTGTTCACTTGATGGCGGGCTAAGCGTGCTGTAATAGCACTGACATCGGTGTCAAATAACAGCGGCGCAGGAATAGCGGCTAAATCAGTTTTCTTTAACTTGGCACGATTATCTGCATCATAATTCCATTGCCCACCCAGAGGCTGATCATTGTCTATTAAAATATCAAAACGCTTGCGCATTTTTCGATAAAAATGCTCCATAGTGACATGCTTATCTTTTTTAAAATACTGGGTAATATCATTAAAGGGCAGCATGAAATGCTCGCTATCGACGCAGCGTGTATTGATAGGCGAAAAGTCGTGTTGGCGCAGTTGTTTAGCTAAGCGGTATTCGTCTGGTTGTTGATACTCAATCTGCTGGCACTGATACTCTTGGCATAATCGTGTCAGTAAATGCGGTAAATCTGCATCATGCTGGGTGTCATCTAATGTTAAATGCAACACATTAAATCCAGCTTGGTGAAGAGCGGTCGCAAATTGCTCCATAGCAGCAAAAAAGCCACATATCTTTTGAATATGATGGGGCGCGTAATCCGTTTCTTGGCGAAGCTCTGCGATTACGTACAACACGTTTTTAGTGTCTTGTTTAAACCAAGAGTGCTGGGCGTTGAGTTGATCGCCCAGAATTAAACGCAGTGTAGAGTAAGTGGGAGTCATGATTGCTCGCTTATTGGCCAGTCGACCATGTCAGTCTGGGTGATTGCTTGGCAATTGGCATCTCCATGCCAGCGGGAAATAAAAATATTGTGCGGATCATACATAGCCGTTTGTTTACTGATATGGAAATGACGGCCGCCTCGAGGATCGGGGCCAACCCCTGCGATATATTGCCAATTTCCCCAATTACTGGCGACATCATAATCAATTAAGCGCTGTTGAAAATACGCCGCACCGTAGCGCCAATCAAGCTGTAGCTCATTCACCAAACAGCTTGCAACAATTTGCCGCCCCCGATTTGACATCCAACCGGTTTCGTTTAATTCATGCATTAAAGCGTTGACCAGCGGATAAGGCGTTGCGCCTTCGCACCATTGTTTAAAGCGACTCGGATAAAAACTGGTCGTGAGTGATTTGTTTCTGACACCCGAAAAACAAAACAATCGAGACTGATGTTTACGGGTATACCAATAGAAGTACTCTCGCCACAAAAGCTCAAAATAAACCCAATAAGTCGACTCATTAGCACCATTTAAAGCTTCGTATTCGCGTAAAGATGCCATGATTTGTCTTGGACTGATAGCACCATGCGCCAAAAAGCCGGAGAACTTAGTCGAAAAATCATCACCCATTAACTCATTCCGTGTCTCTTTATAGCTTTTTGGTGCCTCGCTTGCGAAATAGAGGTTGAGGTGGTCGCGGGCACTAATTTCTCCCCCTGAATAATAGCCATTAAATGGCGGGAATATCTCCTTGAAATCAACATTGGCTAAGTGCTTGGGAGGCGCAGGTAGATGAGTTAATGTTGCTAAGGGCGCAGGGACGTCGAGCTGCTCAAAGTGTTTTCTGCAGGGAGTAAAACTGGTTGGAAGTTCGTCAAGAGTAAAAGGCAGCTGCTCAAGATCGAATAAATGACTGCTGTTGGCAGCAAAATAGTGCAGTTGTGGGTAAAGGCGCTGAACATGTTGCCATTGTTGTTGCTCATAATAGCCACTATGAATGCTGCGCCCCACATGGGTAATGTGCTCAACTTTGAGATAATGCGCAATAACAGTCTGAATAGGTGCCTGGACAAGGAGCAGTTTTTGGCCCAGCAAGCGCAGATTCTCGTCAAGTTCACTGAGTGTTTGGTGAATGTACCCCTGTTGTGCGTCACTGGCATGAGTTTGGCTAAATTGGCGGTCAAACGTGCTGGGTGCAGGCAACACATAAACACAGATCAGGGCATCGACCTGTTGGCTAAACTGGGTCAGTGCAGGGTTATCGAGCACTCTGCAATCATGGTCGAAAATATACAGGCCAATTTTTTTCATATGGCACGTTGTCTCTCATCGAAAAAATACTATTTAATTCAGTACGTCAAAAAGGCCAGTACAGACCAATTAATCTAAAAACGCAGAGTAAATTGGGCTAACTGGTTGAGTTGGACTTAGAAGCTCTAATGTTTTAAGGTTGTAAAAATACAATAAAAACAAAAGGAAGACAGGATGTTAAGGTGTATAAAAGAGTCGATAACGCTGGTGATTGCATTGATTTTCTCATCACAAGTACTGGCTACAGATACAATGCAAATATCATCGCGTTTTTTTACTACCCCGATTGATTACACCGTGACGCTACCAAAGGGGTATCATGATGAGAAAAATCAACACAAACGTTATTACCTTCATGTTGATTTACACCCACGAAGCCATGGTTCTATTAGCCAACTCAATGATTGGCTTAGTCATAATGGTGAATGGCCATGGCCACAAACTATCATAGTGACACCGACCGATTACCACAGTGAATTTGCTGCTGCTTTTGAACAGTTAGGGGCAGAGCCTACTAATCCTTTGTTACTTGATTATCTTGAACAAGTCTTGCTGACTAACCTTGATAAGCAATATCGTACCAATGGTTTTAGAACCTATAGTGGTTTTATGGGCAATGCGGCGTTAGGACTGCACATTTTATTAAATCGTCCGGCACTGTTTACGGGTTACATACTAGCAAGCCCAACTCTTGGCGAGAACATGTTCAACATTAATGCAATTGCAGAAACTAAGCTTAAAACCTTAGATGATCGTTTACGCTACGTGTATATCTCTATTGGTAAGCATAGCTTTGAAAAAAGCCACATTGCGGGAGTGAACACATTTAAACAAACACTCGAACGTGCTGCACCACAAAGCCTAGAGTGGCATGTTGATTTTGACACAGCCAATAATTATATGTCGCGACCAATCATCACTTTGATTAATGGCATTGAAGGGTTATTTGCGGATAAATTCACCCCATTGCCTGCAGATTCTGCGATTTCAAAACAAGGGGCAGATGCCATTATTGCCTATTATCAGCGTTTATCGGATAAAAAATATGGCTTTGAGGTTTCAGCCGAGCCATCTTTAAACAGTCTTGCCACTTCTTTCATTACTGATTCACCCGCAGAAGCTGAAGGCTTATTTAAGCGCATTATTGGATTGTATCCTGAGTCATCGTATGCAGAATCTGCTTTGGCCGAGTTTTATAGCGAACAGGGGCAGATTGAGCAAGCGATAGCCGTGCAACTGCGCGCTGTTGAGAAGGCAAAAACTTTGATTCAGTGGCATCAAAATAAACAACAAGCCACATTAGAGCGCTACCAAGCACAGCGACAAGCATCCGATACACAATAATAGCGTATCGCCATTTATTGACGATTGACTAAGGAGTAAGACAATCATGATCCGACTTGCCGAGGCAGCCGACAGAGCCGCAGTTCAAGCCCTTTATCAAGAGTTGCGGCCAGATGATCCTGAACTTAGCGAAGCGCAAGCACAGCAGGCATGGCAAATCATGCTCGATGATCCGACTTGTTTTATTATTGTGGCCGAACAAAATGGGCAACTGGCCGCGACCTGTGCCCTTGGCCTTAATAATAGTATTGCCAACGGAGCCAGGCCGTTTGGCATTATTGAACATGTCATTACCGCTGAAGCCTTTCGCAGGCAAGGATTAAGTCAGCAAGTACTAGAATTTGCCATTGAACTTGCTTGGCAACACAATTGTTATAAGGTGATGTTGTTATCAGGCGAGCAATTGACAGGTGCTCATCGGGTGTATGAAAAAGTTGGGTTTCAAGCTGGGATTGAAAAAGGCTTTGTCATCAAGCCAGGCACAGCGACGGTTAACGCTCTTTAATCATAATATGCTTAAAGCACATCGGTTAACCATCAGTTTAATCGATTGAACACTTAGTTTTTATCCATTGGCGCGAATAAAAAAATACCTCTATAACTTAGGGGTATTTTTTTTCGTTATATTGAACCTCTGCTCTGCTGAAGAGATTGATTATCCAGAGTAAAGGTTCTTGGCACACATGCAATGGAGTAAGTTATGTCTCAACAAGGTCAATGCCCATTTAACCATGCTGCGGGCGGCGGAACACGTAATCAAGATTGGTGGCCTAATCAATTGAATCTTTCAGTGTTGCATCAGCACAGCACAGCCTCAAACCCAATGCTAGACACGTTTGATTATGCCCACGCATTTAAGTCACTGGACTTAGACAGTTTAATTAACGATTTAAATCAACTCATGACAGACTCACAGCCTTGGTGGCCGGCGGATTATGGCCATTATGGGCCATTTTTTATTCGCATGGCGTGGCATAGCGCGGGCACGTATCGCACCGCAGATGGTCGCGGTGGCGCAGGATCGGGCTCGCAACGTTTTGCCCCACTTAACAGTTGGCCAGACAACGGAAATTTAGATAAAGCACGCCGATTACTCTGGCCAATCAAACAAAAATATGGTGCGCAGATTTCGTGGGCCGATTTAATGATCTTGGCTGGAAATTGCGCCCTTGAAACCATGGGATTCAAAACATTTGGTTTTGCTGGTGGACGGGCCGATATTTGGCAGCCAGAAGAAGATATCTACTGGGGCGCTGAAACGACTTGGCTCGGCGATAAACGCTATCAAGGGGATCGTGAACTGGAAAACCCTCTTGCAGCAGTGCAAATGGGCTTAATTTATGTCAATCCAGAAGGACCAGATGGCAAACCAGATCCGTTAGCATCTGCACGTGATATTCGCGATACATTCGCGCGCATGGCCATGGACGATGAAGAAACCGTCGCCTTGATTGCCGGTGGTCATACATTTGGCAAAACCCATGGAGCAGGCGATCCCGCGCATGTCGGCCCCGAACCAGAAGCTGCAGACATCAGCGAACAAGGTTTTGGTTGGAAAAATAGCCTTGGCTCAGGCAAGGGGGTCGATACGATTACCAGTGGGCTAGAGGGAGCGTGGACACCGGATCCAATCAAATGGGATAACGGTTATTTTGATACCTTATTTGGCTATGAATGGGAGCTAGTTAGCAGCCCAGCGGGAGCCAAACAATGGGCACCGAAAAACGGAGCAGGCGCGGGCACAGTGCCAGATGCCCACGATGTCAATAAACGCCATGCCCCTATGATGGCCACCTCTGACATTGCTTTGCGTGAAGATCCCATTTACGCAGAAATCTCAAAACGTTTTCACCAGCATCCTGATCAACTCGCCGACGCGTTCGCTCGTGCATGGTACAAACTAACTCATCGTGATATGGGGCCAAAAGCCCGCTGTTTAGGGCCATTAGTGCCAAGTGAAGAGATGC
Organism: Pseudoalteromonas ulvae UL12; assembly: GCF_014925405.1. Classification (NCBI taxonomy): domain Bacteria; kingdom Pseudomonadati; phylum Pseudomonadota; class Gammaproteobacteria; order Alteromonadales; family Pseudoalteromonadaceae; genus Pseudoalteromonas; species Pseudoalteromonas ulvae. The sequence continues at coordinate 9,951 of NZ_AQHJ01000024.1, read as the reverse complement.
TGTGGCAAGATCCGATCCCGCCTTGTGACTACGCGCTTATTGATGACAATGACATCGCGGTATTAAAACAACAGATTGGCGCCAGTGATTTAACCGTATCACAGCTTGTTAGTACAGCTTGGGGAGCAGCGTCGATCTTTAGAGGCTCTGATTATCGCGGTGGAGCCAATGGCGCACGGATTCGACTTGCGCCACAAAAAGATTGGCCAGTCAATCAGCCGTCACAGTTATCGGCTGTACTGGCAGAACTTGAAACCATCCAGCAAAGGTTTAATCAAAATAATGGTGCTGGCAAACATGTATCCTTGGCTGACTTAATTGTGCTGGCGGGTGGTGTCGGGGTTGAGCAAGCTGCGAAAAATGCAGGCCATACAATTAGCGTCCCGTTTCGGGCAGGGCGCACCGATGCAAGTCAGGCACAAACCGATGAAGCCTCGTTTGCTGTGCTTGAACCCATAGCCGATGGCTTTAGAAACTATCAAAAAAGCCAATACAGTGTACCCGCCGAAGCATTATTGATAGACAAAGCACAGTTATTGACGTTAAGCGCACCACAAATGACCGTATTAATTGGCGGACTAAGAGTGCTCGGTGCCAATGTCGATCAGTCAACTTTGGGTGTGTTGACCCATCAAGTCGATACCCTCAGTACAGACTTTTTTGTTAACTTACTCGATATGAATACACAATGGCAGCCAAGCAATGGCGATCAGCAAGTATTCGAAGGGCGCGATAGACAAACGAACGAAGTACGCTGGCAAGCCAGCCGAGTCGATTTGATTTTTGGCTCAAACTCGCAGCTTAGAGCGTTAGCTGAGGTGTACGCATCAACAGATGCCAAAGCAAAATTTATCGATGACTTTGTGAGTGCATGGGTCAAAGTGATGGAGCTTGACCGCTTTGATTTGCGTTAAGCATTGTCTAGCTTAAAAGTGCTTATCAGCCGACAAACCTTGTGTTAAGTCGGCTTTTTTATCTTCTGATAACGCACATTAATAACAAAATGGACTTTTTGACGTAAAACTGTCGTGTTATTGTCGGGTAATTAACGCCAGACTGTCGTGACGCTGACACCCATGTTACGCGATGATAAACACTAACAGACAATCAAGGAGTCATTATGATCATCGATACACAACGTATTATCACCCTACGTAAAGAACAAGCTTGGTCACAAGAAGAATTAGCCCTCGCAAGTGGTCTGAATATTCGCACCATCCAACGCATCGAAAGCCAAGGGCATGCGTCTTTACAATCAAAAAAAGCCATCGCCGCGGCGTTTGATGTTGCAATTTCAACGTTTGATAAACAGCTCACACCTAGCCTCAAGCAGTATGAATTTAAAACATTAACCATAGAGAACAATCAAGGGTTTTTAGCCGGGCTTAAAAAATCGACGTTGCCTGATTTAGCGAGTATCTTGAATCAACAAGGCCTCGAAGGCTGGTCATTGGTGCAAATTCTGACACCTGACTTAGCCCAAAGCGTGCACACAGGTAAAACAGGGCAATTAGTGGCCGTTTTACAGCGCGAAATCCACCAAGGAGCAGCAGAGTGTTAAACAAACAGACCACGGGTTTACTGGTGATTGATATTCAGGGAACCCTTGCAACCTTAGTTCACAACAGTGAACGAATGATTGCACAGACTCAAACCCTGTTAAAAGGCGCGCAACTATTGGGCTTACCAATATTGGCGGTAGAGCAAAATCCCGACAAACTAGGTGGTACAGTGCAAAGCCTTGCTGAATATTTACCCACTGCGCCTGTCACAAAAATGACCTTTGATGCCTGTGGCAATCCAGACTTTACTGACAAGATACAGCAATCAGTCAACGAAGGGATCACTCAATGGCTAGTGGTCGGTATTGAAGCCCATATTTGTGTGTATCAAACCGTCATGAGCTTATTATCTCAAGGGTTGCAGGTCGAGTTAGTAACTGAATGCCTCTCATCGCGCACTCTAAGTAATAAAGAGCTGGCCATCGCTAACATGCTGCAAGCTGGCGCGCGCCAAACCAGTGTTGAAATGTGCTTGTTTGAATTGATGGGCGATTGCTTAGCGCCTGAATTTAAATCCGTGTTAAAGCTGATCAAGTCAATAAATTCGTAATGTCATGAGATTAATATTGTTGCGATTGTGATTTCAAGGTCCAATGTTATTGGAATATCGATCTAAAGAGAACAGATAATAAAAGCAAGCATTGCTCGACAGCATGGGCAAAGGCTCTGTATAATTTGCGCCCTCATTTAGACCAATCTTTTTTTAATTACTTGTTCATTTTTAAATGGCCGGTAATGCAGCTTGTTTAGGAATTCATCTTGATCTCAACCGCAAATATCACCATGCAGTTTGGTGCAGAACCTTTGTTCGAAAATATTTCAGCTAAATTTGGCAACGGTAACCGCTATGGTTTAATCGGTGCAAATGGATGTGGTAAATCAACCTTTATGAAAATCCTGAGCGGGGTGTTAACACCGACATCGGGCAACGTCTCAATCACACCGGGTCTAAAAGTCGGTAACTTGAGCCAAGATCAGTTTGCTTTTGAGCAGTTCACAGTAGTTGACACTGTTATTATGGGTGACACTGAGCTTTGGAAAGTCAAACAAGAACGTGACCGTATTTATGCGTTACCCGAAATGAGCGAAGAAGATGGCATGCGTGTCGGCGATCTTGAAAGTCAATACGGTGAAATGGACGGTTACAGCGCCGAAAGTCGTGCAGGCGAAATTTTATTAAAAGCGGGCATTGAAGAAGAATTTCACTTTGGTTTAATGTCGCAAGTGGCACCAGGTTGGAAACTGCGTGTGTTATTGGCACAAGCTTTGTTTGCAAACCCAGATATTTTATTGCTCGATGAGCCGACCAATAACCTTGATATTCATACCATTAGCTGGCTCGAAAACGAATTGAATCAGCGTAAATGCACCATGATCATCATCTCGCACGATCGTCACTTTTTAAATGCAGTGTGCACACACATGGCAGACATCGACTACGGTGAGCTGCGCATTTACCCAGGTAACTACGAAAAGTTTGTTGAAGCCTCGTCATTGATCCGCGAGCAATTACTCGCTGGCAATGCGAAAAAACAATCTGAAATCGAAGAATTACAAGATTTTGTCAATCGCTTTGGTGCCAATGCGTCAAAAGCAAAACAAGCCAGCTCGCGTGCAAAACGCATGGAAAAAATCACCCTAGACGAGGTGAAATCGACGAGTCGCATTTCGCCTTCATTGCGTTTTGATGAAGGTAAAAAAATGCACCGTCAGGCGCTTATTTTAGAAGATTTTGGCCATGGCTTTGACGGCGAAGTGTTATTTTCTAAAGGCGAGTTGATTTTAGAAGCTGGAGCAAAGCTTGCGATCATTGGCGAAAACGGCGTGGGTAAAACGACCTTTTTACGCTGTTTAATCAATGAGCTAAACGCAAATGAAGGGGTCATCAAATGGTCTGAAAATGCCTCAATTGGTTATTGCCCACAGGACAGCACCAAAGACTTTGATAACGACTTAACTTTATTTGACTGGATGTCACAGTGGCGCACCGCTAAGCACAATGATTTAATGGTGCGTGCTATGTTAGGGCGGTTATTATTTACCGCTGACGACGCGAATAAAAAAGCTAAAAATTGTTCGGGTGGTGAAAAAAATCGCTTATTATTTGGCAAATTGATGATGCAAGACATCAACGTGCTGATTATGGATGAGCCAACCAATCATATGGATATGGAAGCCATTGAAGCATTAAATAACGCGTTAAAAGACTACCACGGTACGTTGATTTTTGTCAGCCACGACCGTGAGTTTGTCTCATCTCTTGCGACACGCATCATCGACATTAAAGATAAAAAAGTGGTGAATTTTCACGGTACGTTTGATGAATACTTAGCCAGTCAAGCAGAGCAAGCTGCGCTATTAGGTGTGCGCTAAGTTAGGCGAGCCATACTTTATTCACTTATAAGTGATTAATATCACGATTAAAAAAACCGGCGAAAGCCGGTTTTTTGTTACCTGCATGTATCCGTGTAACTTGTTTCGTAGCAGCGACTTTATGTCGCGACTTGTTTTGTGTGTAAATTGTAGGTCGGGCTTTAGCCCGACTCAACAGCCTTGAATGATAGCTTTTTTAACCATAAAAAACGTCGATGTTCAAAATTTACAGTATTTGTATAAATAACCACATTGATTATTAAAGCAGTTTAGACAGCGGGCTAACAACGCCATTAGCACCTTGCTGTAAAACATGAGTGTAAATTTGCGTGGTCTTGACATCCGAATGCCCCAATTGTGATTGTACAGTACGAATATCTGCGCCATTTTGCAGCATGTGTGTTGCAAAAGAATGGCGCAGTGTATGTGGTGTAATGGGTTTTGCTAAATGTGCTGCTTTGGCAGCCTGTTTGATTGCTTTTCGGATCCCGGTTTCATGAAAGTGATGACGACGGATTTCACCCGTTTCGGGATCAGCACTGAGTTTGTAAGATGGAAAAAGATACTGCCAAGGCAATGATTTATTGGCGCTTGGATATTTTTTAGCTAGCGCATGCGGCATCCAAACGCCCGCAAACGTTGGGTTTTGTAGGTCGAGTTTTAAGTATTCGTCTACCTGATGGATTTGATTTCTAAGTAATGGAAATAGCTCAGCTGCCAAGGTGACTATTCTGTGTTTGTTACCTTTGCCGTTCCAAACACAGACACACTTATAGTCAAAATCAATATCTTGAACCCTAAGCTGGACAGCTTCCATCACTCGTAAACCACTACCATACATTAATCCTGCAATTAAATAATAGCGTTTGCCCAAATGCGACATAAGCAGTTTGACCTCTTCGGGTGTCATCACGATCGGAAGTTTTGATTGACGTTTACTCCTCACAAAGTTCAACGAGCAATTGAGCTCTTGTTTAATAATGTGTTTATACCCAATCAACCTGGAGATGCTTGATTTCAGCAAGAATTTACAAGCGTTTAGGCAAGGCATTGATTGCAGGTAATGGCTTTCCCCTTATCAAAATCAATAACGCAGCATAAACGCTTGTAAAACTTGCCCTTTGGAAGCGCCACCGTGTTTCCACTACGTTGTTACGATAATTTAAAAGGTGCCTACATTCCTGCATTAGCGTGCCTAGTATTGAAAACACGATGGTGCTCTGAAACATGCATCTTCAAGTTGATAGGGTATATTAAAAGACCAGTGCGTTTAACGCTGTTGCTTGAGTTTTGGGTGATACATTGTCGTTTAAGACTAAATGATCAAGGTACTGTTCGACCTCATTATCACCCATTGACGCTGGATGACGCTTATTATGAAAATGGATAAAAGACGAAATCCATTTAAGGTATGGCTTGATTGACCTTAACGAGTATTGTCGAGTTAACATAAAATCATAAATGTGGTTAAGAAACGGTGAGTGCGTTTTCATAGATACTTTCCTGTATGTATATATATACAGTGTTAGTGAGTTTCTCGTATAGTCAAGAAAACGAGCGATTGGGTCGTTTTCACCCCAAAGCAATTTTAGCCTTAGAGGTAGAAAGCTTTTTGTAGCAATATGTTATCCAATGTGATAAAAATTCCTGAAGTAGAAACTCGAGACGGTTCACGGCAGAAAAACGACCCAATCGCTCGATATTAAATTGTTAAATGGCATGTGTGTATTATTTGATTCGGAGTTAAATTTGGATACTAGTGATTGGTTAGCTTTTGCAGCGATTTTGGTTGCGGCATTATCTGCTCTGTATGCTCGTTGGGCATGGAGTGAAGCTCATAAGGCTAATAAAATTAGTTTACATGGCCATAAAAAGGAAATTTATGATGCATTTTTTGAACTGAAAATGCATATGGAGCAAAAAGCAGATACCGCAGAGAGAGAGCACATACATAAATTTTATTATGGCTCGCGGAATGCTCGCTTTTATTTTTGTGGGAAAATTGCTGACAAATTAAAAAACTATTTTGATCAATGTTTTTATATTGCAGATTTGAATTCCACCAAAATAACTAAAGAGCAACGTTTCGAGCTGATGGAAAAATCTAAGGTTGCCAAAGCCTTATCAGTTGAAATTGAAAAGTTAATTAGCGAAGACATTAAGTTAAGCGACTAAGTAGCCATTTAACAAGAGACTATGGCGTCAATAGCTAATTTTAAACTTTTGGCGCTTCCCACATCACCCCGTCTCTGAGCATCGAATTTAAGATCACAATCATCTTCCTGACACACGCAATAAGCGCTACTTTTTTTGGTTTCCCAGCAGCAACTAATCGCTGATAAGTTGATTTAAAAACAGGGTTTGATTGGATGGCTGACATCATCGCCATGTATAAAACGGTGCGCACTTGATGTCGCCCACCTTGAATTTTCCGAAGCCCTTTATAGCGGCCACTTTCACGATTCATAGGTGCAACGCCAACCAATGCACCGGCTTCTTTATTCGACATATAGCCAAGCTCAGGTAAGTTGCTGATGATGGAAGCAGCGGCAATTTTACCAATGCCTTTCATGCTTTGTAGGATCGTGTTTTTGGCTGAATATTCAGGGCATGATTCAATGAGTTTTAGAATTTTATTTTCAATTTTTTCAATCTGATTTTTAAAGGCTGTTAAAATAGGTTTGATGGTTGAAATCAGCTCTTTTGGTAAAATTTGCAGGCGGTTTTTTTCCATCGTTTGCATGACTAACAGCTGATTTCTTCTGGCAACCAAATCACTCATAATCTGCATGATGTCAGGCTTTAGGGTGGAGAGTGTGGGTTTAATTGCTTCGCCATAATGTGCAATCAACTGTGCATCTAGCTTGTCGGTTTTAGCGCGTTGACCAATGGCGCCAGCAAAGCGTTTTATGTGTATTGGGTTGGCAATGACAAAGGGTAAATTGGCCTTTGCACATGCAATAATAAAGGGCATTTCAAGGCGGCCAGTGGCTTCAATAATGATACGTTTTGGAGAGTGAATTTTGATTTTTTTAATTGCCTCAGCAATCCCTTTTTCATCGTTCTTAACGGTGAAATAGATATCAAGAGGGCGAATATAAATATCGAGTTGAAATTTGCCGGTATCGACACCGACATTAATGTTTTGATTAGTATTTGTTTTCATAATAAGCTAACTCTTGCTTGCATAATGCGGGTTCGAGACCCAGTAGACTATTCGAGTGTGATGCTTGGAGTCTTTTGTGGCGTTCATTCTTGTTATCGGTCTCTCAACAGAGGATCCATCGCTTAATCGAACTACCACAAAAGAGAGCTTTAGTTGCAGCTAAAGCCTGGGTCTCACATTACCCGAACTTGGTTTAAAAGAATAATTAGATGGGTTTATTATCCATACAAGTTGCTTAAACGGACGTGTAACAGTTGGCTCACGCTCGTTCCTCGCGAGTTTAGCCAACTGTTTCACGCCGCTTAGCAAGGCGTTATAAGCCTTTAGGATTCCGATGAAACTTTTTGAGTTCTTAGCTCGAATGAGAGAAAAAAAATTTCCACTTCGTTTAGAGTACCGAGAACATATCGGGTGCGTTGATGTAGAAGTTGAAGCATTTTCAGAGCGTTGGGTTGTTTCCTTCGATGAAGATGGTTTCGTTGATTTTGTCATTTATAAAGATATAGATGCGCCAGACAATGAAAATGTGGACTTATTAGAGTCTCTGTTTAACCGTCCCCAGAAAGCTTGGTTAAATGCAGCAAAAGATTTGGGTATAGAATTTATATCTCCATATGAGTTCACTGGTTCAGATGGCGAAGAATATCAAATTACGGGTTTACTTCCTCAATTTGGTGGTAAAAACGGAACGTTGATTACATCTCGAAAAGACGATGATGAGGCTTGCTTTGAAGTAAATAAATTAGATGACTTTCAAAGTACAGGACTTAATCCAACATACTACGATAAGTATAATCGTGAATACGTCATTGAAACTTTGAGAGACTGGGCTTGGAACTCAAAAGAACCAAAACCAGAGTGGTATGGTGAATAGGCTTATAACAAGTCATTCCAAAGGACAAAAAAACAGTTGGTTTTTGCTCCTGCGTCGCTTATTTTAACCAACTATTTTTTGCCTCTGAATGAGGCGTTATGTGCCTCACAGCCAACCATCGAGCGATAACTTGTGCAAACTTTGAAAGCTTTTTTTAAGGCGCTAAATAAGGAAGAATCCAAAATTATCCCTATTTTGGAAAAAGATAATGTTGGTTGGATTCTGCGCTGTGCAGTAAATGAGCTTGACTGGTATTACTCCAACCTGAACGATCCTACCGAACAGGAACAAGAACAGCTATATATTTTACAAATAGGTACTTCCCGGCTGATTAAGCTGGCACTGGGAAGTCGAGCTAGCTTTGATGCACCTGTTCTTACCTTTCGCAGGCAAGCTGATATGTCAGTGAAAGCATTGCAAATGGTTTCTGGATTGGGAATGATCCAGCATGGCCGACGTGTTGCTCAAACTGTTTCAAAGGGAATCGGAAAGATTGAAAACTTAGGTGAGAATAATTTTTTAATTACACTTCCACAAGATATTTATGATGATGACTTTCATGAAAGAGGAGTATTAGAACACTATTATAGAGAGTCCAGACGGCTATTTAATGGGGTTAAATCACTTAAAGAATGGAAAGAGATCGAAAGCAACGTTACAGAGAAGATTTATGACCTTGTTTACCCTTTCATGGATCACTTTATTGGTTATGAATCTGATCCAGCTCTAGATGAGTACTTTTTTGCACTGGCAACACATGAAGTCAGCCTTCAAGAAGGTTATGACAGTTTTCACTATGCTGTTGAGTTTGGTGGAATTAGAATGCAGCACTATATGTTAGGGCTCAAGTTCATGATCTCTAGTAGCTTGAGGCATTATCATTGCTGCAAGGTTTTGATCGAAAAGCACCCTGAAATCAGACTGGAAGATATTCTTACAATTAGCGCTGATGTAGATACATTTGTTGAAAGTTTACATGATGCGGTTAATTATTTCGGCTCTTACTATAAAGAGTTTAGCGAAATCTCAATCGAACAAGCAAAAAGAATATTTGAAGTGTTAACTTATAGTCGTGACAGTCTGGATATTATTGACGCCCCTGGAAGCCCCCACCCAATATTCATAAGGAATTCAGAGACAGGCCTAATTAAATCAATATTCGGCGCGCACTCCGAACCAGTTAGATACATGCTTGAATCACTTAGATTTTACTTCCCCAAAGACTATGATAAGAACCAAACAAGCAGGGAAATGTCTTTTCAGCGTGCGTGCAGAAGAGTTTTAAATGATTCTATTAAAAATTTGAGCTATTTAGAAAACATTAAAATACGCACAAACAAGCAAGTCATATCCGACATAGATTTGGTCGTGTTAGAGAAAAAAACCGGCACAATATTGCTAGTACAACTCAAGCATCAAGAGTTGTATGGTGCTGATATACACGCAAAATCTATCAGAACTGATCGACTAAATAAGCAAATATCAAGCTGGATGGATGCAGTGGAAAAATGGCTGATAACAGTTGGCAATCAGGGTGTAAAGTCTACATTTCAATTAGATAGTGACTGGCCTGACGAATTTAATATCTTCCGCATTGCTCTATCAAGGCATTATGCTCATTCACTGAGATCAATCCTCGGCAGTGAAGACACAGCATTCTCAAATTGGCCACAATTCTATAATTGTAGTCAAATCGTTAAAAGAGATTACCCCAGCCCAGTACTTATGGATTTATTTAACTCGCTGAAAGAAAGTCAAGATAAAACTGAGAGGATTACTCATCTCTCAGAACCTACGACACGATGGAAGATTGGTCAGTTAGAGTTTTGTACGATGCAAGAGGTTGAAGAATGCACATAACAAATTGCTGCACACGGATAAATTACTCGCTTCGCTCCTAATCTACCGGTGAGCACGGCGTTATGTTACTCGGGTAAAAATGTGGAATTTTTGATACTCAGTTTATTTGGTGTTGC